>NZ_JBEZFT010000086.1:0-28144 GCF_040649595.1 Kribbella sp. NPDC048915
GGTCCCGCAGGGTGTCGACTCACCCCTCACCCCTCACCCCTCACCCCTCACCCCTCACCCCTCACCCTCGCCCTCGCCCTCGCCCTCGCCCGACAATCGCGCACCCGCTGCCCGTCGAACGTCGCAGCAAGCACTGCGCCGAGTCGTGGAATTTGGCTCCTGCCGCCAGCCAAAACTCACGACTCGCGGGCGGGCACGACAGCCAAACGCCACGACTCGACACACTCAGATCATCGGCAAGGTTTGCGCGAGCTCAGCTTAGGATGTAATCATGATTACATGAGTACGACGACGGAGCAGGAAAAGGTGCGGGGGTGGCTGACGGGGCGGCTGCCTCGGGACTGGTTCGAAGGGGAACTCGAACTGGAGATCGACCGGGACGAGATCCTGATTGTCGGCCGGATCCCCGCGCCGGAGCAGAAGAAGGACGTCAGCGCCGCCGAGCGGTCCGCGGCGGAGGGCGGTCGGATCAAGCAGTTCCGCGAGGACACCCGGGAGCGCCGCATCGAGATCGCCCGCGAACTCGAACACGCCGCCCGCCGCAAGGTCGCCTGGGGTGTGCGGTGCGGCGAGACCCGCACGGTCTTCACCTCGCTGTCCGCGCCGGTGATGACCCGACTCCGCCAGCCCGAACGCCAGGTCCTCGACACCCTCGTCGACGCCGGCGTCGCGCGTTCTCGCAGCGACGCCCTCGGGTGGTGCGTCAAGCTCGTCGCCCAGCACAGCGAAACCTGGCTCGCCGACCTCCGCGAAGCCATGACCAAAGTCGAAGAAATCCGCAAAGCCGGCCCCGACGCCACCCGCTGACAGTTCGCCGGGCTGACCTCGCCGTACGACGACGACCGTCCCGCCCACCGATCCCCGCACGCGCCCCGCCCACCGATCCCCGCCCACCGATCCCCGCACGCGGCCGGCCCAACCGGCCCCGCCACGCACCACATCCGACCGCCCCACAAAGTCCAGGGCGGTCCTGCGGCCGGGACATGGGGCGGGCGGCAACCCGGTGGGGTTGCCGCCCGTTGAGGAGGTGTCGTTACTGGCCTTGTTGCCAGTTGGTGGGACGGGTGCCGTTGGAATAGCTGCCGCTGGTGTGGGCTGGGTGTTGTTCGGGTTGGGTGGGCTGCTGGTAGTTGCTGTCGTACCCGCTTTCGTAGTTGCCCTGGTATCCGGCCTGACCGCCGGCGCCGCTGCCCTGGTACGCGCCATCGCCGCCCTGATAGGCCTCGCCCGTAGCGCCGCCCTGATAGGCCTCGCCGGTAGCGCCGGCCTGGGCCTGGTATCCCGCCGCAGCGCCATCGGCGGAGGCAGCAGAAGAACTGGCAGGCTTGTTGATGGTGTTCTTGTCGAACAGGTTGCTCAGTGCACGCCCGGCCATCTCCCGGCCCCCGAGGCCGAAAGCGAGCCCGAGGGCGAGGGCCGCGCCCGCGAGGACGATCAGCAGGGTGTTGCCGGTGAGTTGGACCGCGACACCGAGCTGGGTGAGCGCGGCGAAGGCGGCGTACACGAGGACCGCGTACCGGGCGACCTTCGCGAGGGTTTCGTTGCCGGTGGCGCCGCGGATGATCGCGGCCAGGAAGTTGGCGAACAGCGCCGCCAGGCAGACGATCACGATCGCCGCGAAGATCCGCGGGATGTAGCCGAGCATGTCGCTCATGAAGGCCGAGATCTCGGGGACGCCGAGCGCGGAGGCGAACATCGTGAAGCTGATCAGGAACACGAACCAGAAGACGACCTTGCCCAGCATCGCCGAAGCGGTCAGCCCCGTGCCCGACCGTTGCAGCACACCGGAGACGCCGGCTCGTTCCATCCAGTTGTCGAAGCCGACCCGGCCGAGCAGTTTGCCGACCAGCTTTCCGAGGATCTTGGCCACGAAGTAGCCGACGACCAGGATGACCAGGCCGCCGAGCAGGTTCGGGATGAACGACAGCAGTTTGCCGAACGCGTCCTCGAACGGTCCGGTGAAGTCAATCGCTAACGCTGACATCGGATGTACCTTTCGGACTGGGCCCGCATCCGCTGTCGGCGCATGACTGCACCAACCCCGGCACGGGCGGATGCAGTGGTGTCCAGCCCCACCCGTACCCTCCGATGCCGAAGGCAAACAACGGTCCTCCGAAGAGTGTTTGCACCTGGCAATCACCGTTCGGCAGCGCCGGTGATTACCCCGGCAGCTGAAGCGTTTCAGTGGTTTGAAATCCTGGCGCCATGACCGATGTGCAGATCCGCCGCGCCACCGCCGCCGACGTCGCGGCGATCGTCAAGCTGATCGCCGACGACCAGCTCGGCGCCACGCGCGAGTCGCTCGACGACCTGACGCCGTACCTGGCCGCGTTCGAGCAGATCGACGCCGACCCGAACCAGCTGCTGATGGTTGCTGTTCGCAACGATGAGGTGATCGGCACGCTGCAGCTGACAATCATTCCGGGGCTGTCGCGGCGCGGTTCGACCCGCGGCCTGATCGAGGCCGTCCGGGTCGCCGCCGAAGCTCGCGGGTCCGGCCTCGGCGGCATGCTGATCCGCTGGGCGATCGAGGAGTCCCGTGCCCGCGGCTGCAGCCTCGTCCAGCTCACGTCGGACAAGACCCGCACCGACGCCCACCGCTTCTACACCAACCTGGGCTTCACCGCGTCCCACGAAGGCTTCAAACTGAAGCTCAGCTGACGCGCTTCGCCGGTGCGGTGAACGTGGCACAGGACTGCGGACTCGCCGATTCGAACGCGCGCAGCGTCCAGTAGGCGTGGCTCTTGCGTGAGCCGTGATCGCGGACGTTGTCCTTCGAGTACTCGTCCCCCACGTGCCGTACGACGTAGCGCCAGGCATCCAGGCGCCGCCCGGACAACTGGAAGGTCGCCTTGTTGGCACCGAGGAACGCCGCCCCGAAACAGCTCGCCTGCAACTCCTTGCGCCGGAACACCTCCAGCTGACCGGCCTCCGACTTTCCCCGCAGCAACTGCGGGTACAGCGCCAGAATGCCGACCGACCGCTGCACGTGATGCCCGTACTCGTGCGCGATCATCTGCTGAAAGTCGACCGTGTTCCGGGTCGAGTCGCTACTGTCCAGCACGGAGTCCACGTCGAAGCAGATCTTCCCGCTGAAGCCGCTCCAGTGGTAGTACGCCGCGGCCCCCTTCGGCGGATCTGCGCATTCCGGCGGCGCCGACGAGGCACGCTTGTCCGAGTACGCGAACACCTCCGGCGGCGTCAGTACCGCATCGGCCTTCTCCACCATCGGGGCCCACGCCTTGTCCATACAGGCGATCAGACTCTTGGCGTGCGCAACCATCCGGGCCGGTGTCGACAGGTCCGCCCGCGCCAGCACGCACCGTACGGTAGGCACCTTGCCCGCGATGTAGAGCTTGTTGCGCAGCACCCCGTCGGTCATCTCGTACTCCGGCGGGATCGACGTCGTACTCGCGGTCGCCCTCGGCACCGGCGTCACGGCAGGTGTCGGCGTCATCGAAGGAGTAGCGGCAGCAGTAGCAGACACCGTCGGACTCGCCACGACCGCGACCGGGACCGCATTCCCACAGCCCGTCAGCGCCAGTACGGCGACACTCACCAACGCCGGCGCCCACGCGCGGCGGTGGCTCATCAACCGACCTTCGCGGACGGCGCGGTAAAGGTGTTGCAGGACTTCGGGTCGCCGGAGGCGAAGGCCGGTTCGGTCCACAGCCAGTGGCTCTTGCGGGAGCCGTGGTCGCGGACCTTGTCCTCGCTGTATTCGTCGCCGCTGTGCTGCATCTCGTACTCCCACACCCGCAGCTTCTGGCCGGACAGCCCCAGCGCCTTCTTGTTCGCGCCGAGGAAGGCCGCGCCGAGGCAGCTGGCCTGCAACTCGGTCCGGCGGCTCCACTCGAGCTTCTCCGCCTCCGTCTTCGCCCAGCCCTCGCGCGACCACGAGGCGGTCAGCATCTCGGTCAGGTTCTGCACGTGGTGGCCGTACTCGTGGGCCATCGTGTCGATCATCCAGACCCGCGCCGCGAGCGGATCCGACTTGTAGAACTTGGCGTCCTCTTTCCAGCTGATGTTGATGCTCTCGTCGGCCGGACAGTAGTACGCGACGTCCTTCTCACCGGTGCAGGCGTTGGCCGCGACCTGGTTGGTCTGCAGCACCACCTTCGGGGAACGGAACGGGTACCCGGCCTTCTTCAGCACCGGCTCCCAGGCCTTGTCCAAGCAGGGCAGCAGCGCCCGGTAGTACCGGAGGATGGCGGACTGCGAGTCCGGTTTGATCGCCGGCTCCTGGCAGCTCACGGCCGCGACCTTGCCGGCCGCGTAGATCTCGTTCTGACGCAGGCGAACCAGGTCCGGTACGACGGACGCGGTCACCGTCACCGTGACGTCGGGCGGAATGGGCAGCGGCGCCTCGGACTTCTTCACCGACGGCTGCGAGAGCGGGCGCTGGACGCCGTACGAGTCGACGAGTTTGAACCCGCCGACCGCCGCGGCGGTGAGCATCAGGACGACCAGCACCGACAAACCGGCCACGATCGGCCGCGAGTACTGCCGCCGCGGCACGCCAGTATCCACGTACCCGACCTTCGGCGGCTCGGACGTGTACTGCGCGCCGGCGCGCGACGGGTGCGAGCTCCAGCCGGACGGGCGTGCACCGCCCGCGCGACGGGTACCGGTCAGCGGCGCGAGCGGGGCACCGGTGAGCGGAGCGGTCGGTGGTCCGGAGTACTCACTCTCGACGTCGGGGTTCGTGGGCAGCGGCCGCGCCTTCTGCCGCACCGTCGAGTCGCCGAACGACGACGGAAGTGCCTTCCCCGGACCGGCCGATTGGGCGCTGCTCAGCACCAACGGCCGCGAACCGGGCGCGGATTCGCCGCCGGACGTGGATCCGGGCGTACCCTCCTCGGTGTCAGACATCGATCGTTCCCTCCCGCTCAGCTGACCTTGGCGGACGCTGCGGCGAACGTGTTGCAGGATCCCGGGTCGGTGGTGGTGAAGCCCTGGTTCATCCACGCCGCCAGGCTCTTGCTGGAGCCGTGGTCGCGGACCTTGTCCTCGGTGTTCTCGTCGCCGCGCCGCTGAATCAGCCCGTTCCACTGGCGCAGCAGTTCGCCGCGGAGCGGGAAGCTCGCCTTGGCCGCACCGAAGAACACGCCGCCGAAGCAGTACGCCTGTAGTGCGGCACGCCGCTGCATCTCGAGCTGGGCGTTCTTGTTCGCGGCGGTGTCGGCGAGGTTGTCGGCGGCGTCGGCCATCCCGGTCAGATTCTGCACGTGGACGCCGTACACGAAGCCGAGGGACTGCGCCATCTCGGCGCGGATCTCGGCTTTGTTCTTCGGGTAGTCCTCGACGATGTTCTGCCACGGCATGGTCGCGCTGCCGCCGTGCTCGTCCTGGCAATACAGCGCGAGCTCGTGCTGGACGCCGCACGCGGTCTCGTCACCGTCGTCGAAGATGATCAGGTTCGGCGAGCGGAACTGGAAGCCGGCCTTGGCGACGATCGGCTCCCAGGCCTTGTCCATACACGCGATCAGCGCCACGTAGTACGAGCGGACGTTCTCCTTGGAGGTCGGGCGGAACGCGGGCTCCTGGCACTTCACGGCCGCCAGCCGGCCCGCCGCGTAGATCCCGTTCTTCCCAACGATGTCGGCGTCCGGCGTACCCTGGGCGATCGGTCCGCGGGACGTCGTCGCGCTGTCGCTCGGCTGGAGGCCCGGCGTCACCAGCGGGTTCGCGACGAATCCGTCGTACGACGAGATCACCTTCACCGCGAAGGTCGCGACACCGCCGACGAGCAGCAGTACCGCGACGACCATCATGGCGACCAGGGCCTTCGAGCGCTTCTTCGGGACGAACAGCACCGGTTCGGGATGGAACACCTCCCGGTACGCGGCGCGAGCCTCGGCCGGCGGCGGACCGAGCCGGCTGCCGGACAACGTCGTACGGCGGGAGTCCAGGCGGGAACCGCTCAACTGCGGCGCGGGCGGAGGCGCCTCACCGCCGAGCCTCGGCGTGGGCGCGGCCAAAGGCGCCGAACTGCTCGAGGCGCCCGCGGCGTCGCTCGGGCCTTGCTCCCCCTCGCCGCCGGGCAGGAAGTGACCAGGCTTGGGTACTGGCTTGTCCGCCATGTGTCTCCGTTCCCCCAGTACCGACCCGTTGCCGGTCCCACCCATCGAAAAGCCGGCACACCCCCAGTGCAGCCGACCGCCGGCTGATATTACGGCCTGGTCCGCCATCCGGGAACCCGCTTTGCAGCTATTGACACCGTTCCGCGACCGGGCACACGCACAGTGACAATCCAACTACAACGCTCGAACCGTCCCCAACCGCACGGCACGCCGGCGCCCGCACCGCAGGACACGAACTGGCGGGCTTGAACAGGAAACGGTGCGCTTGGCCAGGAAGCGGTGCGCATGAACATGAGCGGTGGGCATGAACAGCAGGCGGTGCGCTTGGACAGGAGGCAGTGCACTTGGACAGGAAGCGGTGCGCTTGAACAGCAGACGGTGCGCTTGAACAGGAAGCGGTGAGCTTGAACAGGCACCGGTGGGTGAGCACCTGTTATTACCTGTCCACACCCCCGCGAGGGGGTCCAGCGCAACCCGACCACCCGCCGAAACCCCGCGCCAACCTCCCCCACCGGCTCGGTTGCCGGGGGCTTGAACAGGAAGCCGTGGGTGAGCACCTGTTATTACCTGTTCACAGCCCCGCGAAGGGGTCCAGCGCAACCCGACCACCCACTGAAACCCCCTGCGCCGACCTCCCCTGCTGGCTCAGTTACCGAGGGCTTGAACAGCGACCGGGGCGTGGTGACCCGTTATTACCTGTCCACACCCCCGCGAGGGTCCAGCGCAACCCAACCGGCCGCCGAAACCCCGCGCCAACCCTCCCCCACCGGCTCGGTTGCCGGGCGCTTGAACAGGAAGCGGTGGGATCGAACAGGCACCGGTGGGTGAGCACCTGTTATTACCTGTTCACAGCCCCACGAAGGGGTCCAGCGCAACCCCGACCACCCGCCGAAACCCCGCGCCAACCTCCCCCACCGGCTCGGTTGCCGGGGGCTTGAACAGGAAGCCGTGGGTGAGCACCTGTTATTACCTGTTCACAGCCCCGCGAAGGGGTCCAGCGCAACCCCGACCACCCACTGAAACCCCCTGCGCCGACCTCCCCTGCTGGCTCAGTTGCCGAGGGCTTGAACAGCAACCGGGGTGTGGTGACCTGCAATTTCCTGTTCAAGGACCCGGGTGGCTGTCCACCCCCCCAACAACTGGCTTCGGCGCGCCTCGATGCGGCCGCAACGGGCTGCAGCGCAACGGGCTGCGGCCGCAACGGGCTGCAGCGCAACGGGCCGCGGCGCGGCTGACTGCAGCGCAACGAGCTGCGGCGCGGCGGGCTGCGGCGCAACGAGCTGCGGCGCGGCTGGCTCTGTCCGGTAATGGCTGGCTCGGGCGACGGCCAGCTCCTAACCTGTTGCGCGTGGTTGACCTGAAGCACGACGACTATCCCCGGGCGAGCGCGTACGACGCGGACTGGCTGCTGGCCGGCGACATGGGCCCGAATCCGCTGTGGCTGCTCGAAGACCTGGCCCGCGATCTCGACCTGCAGCCCGGCATGCGGGTGCTCGACCTGGGTTCCGGGAAGGGCGCTACGGCGGCATTCCTTGCCAAGGAGTACGGCGTTCAGGTCTGGGCGGCCGATCTGTGGGTGGATCCGACGGACGCGGCCGCGCACATCGGTAATCCGGACGTGGTGACGCTCAAGGCGGAGGCTCACACACTGCCGTTCGCGCAGGGCTTCTTCGACGCGATCGTGTGCATCGACGCCTACGAGTACTTCGGTACCGCCGACAATTACCTGGCCTACATCACGAGCTTCCTCCGCCCCGGCGGGCAACTCGGCGTCGCGACTCCTGCTCTGCGTGAGGAGATCCGCGACCTCGGCAAGATCCCGGAGCACGTCAAGCAACTCGTCGGATGGGAGGCACTCGCCTGGCACACCGCGGACTGGTGGCGATTCCAGTGGGAGATCACCGAACTCGTCGACGTCACTGCCGCACGTTTGCAGCCGAACGGCTGGGCCGACTGGACCCGCTGGGCGCACGCGGTCTCGGAGTACCGCGGCGAGCGCGACGGCGCCCTCGACATGCTCGAAGCCGACGCCGGCCAGTATCTGACCTTCGCGATCCTCGCCGCCCGGAAACGCTGACCTGGCATGCTGGGGGCATGAACGAGCGGAGCGAGTTCATCGTCAACCACAGCGCGATCTGTGCCTCACCGGCGCCCGGAGCGAAGCGAGGACGCGGATGAGTTGGGCTGTCTATGCGATGCGCGGGCCAGGAGGCGTACGGCGTCTCGACGACGTACCGGTCGACTACGAGCCGCCCTCGGTCGGTACCTCGACCGATGTGGTCGCCGCGGTTCGGGAGGTGGTACCGGATGTCGACGCGAGCAAGCCGTCCTGGCTGACCGTGAAAGGTCCCGACTACGACGTCGAGATGACGATCGGCAAGGGCGTCGAGGTACGCGACATCACCTTCTACCTGAACGACGGCCCGCGATCGATCCCGATCGTCCTGGAGATCAGCAAGCGGCTCGGCGTCACGCCGTACGACACCGAATCCGGCGATTTCCTCACCGAGGAGTCCCGCCCACCGGTACCGCCGCCGATGGAGCCCGACGAGATCAAGATGAACAAGCCGAAGTGGTGGAAGTTCGGCCGCAAGTAGCATCGCACCGTTCGACGGCGGCGCTGCTACAGGTCCTGCACCCGACGCTGCTGCACATACTGCGCACGGCTGCTGCTCCGCGTATTGCTCGCGGGTAGTACTCCGCGTACTGCTCGCGGGTAGTGCCGCGCGAGCAGCTCGCGGGTACTACCGCGCGTACTGCTCGCGGACAATAGCGCGAACCGCTGCTGCATGCACTACACGCGGCATGGCTCCACCCGTACTGCGTACCGGCGGAGCCGTGCGTGGAGCGCGCGGTGGTGCTGCGCGTTTGATGCCCTGTGGTGCCGCGCATCTTCGGACCGGTTGCGTCGGCGCTGGTGGTCGCCGTACGATCAGGACGATCGTACAGGACGATCGCCCTGGAGGAGGATGATGGCGCCGACAGCGAAGCAAGGCCAAGAAGTACGGCGACGGTTGCTGGCGGCCGCCGCCGAACTGATCCCGGAGCGCGGGTGGTCCGCGGTGAGCACCCGAATCCTGGCCGACCGCGCCGGCGTCACGCCGAGCGTCGTGCACTACCACTTCTCGTCGATCCAGGACGTCCTGGTCGAGGCGGCGATCGGCACGATGCGCGAGGTCGTCGCGGCGACCGACTTCACCGCAGCCGCCGACCCGGGCGCCGCCGTTGACGCGATGATGGCCGCCCTGGAGAAGTACGACGGGACCGATCCGACGTCGCTGCTCTTCATCGAGACCTACCTGGCCGCGACCCGCGACGAACGCCTGCGCGCGCAAATCACCGACGTGGTCACGGAGTTCCGCACCCGCGTCGCCGACTGGCTGGCGATCCACCAGGTGCCCGACGCGCCCGCGACCGCCGCCGTACTCGCCGCCACGATCGACGGTCTGATGCTGCACCGAGCCCTTGAGCCGGATGTTCCCGCTCCCATCGCCGTACTCCGTAGGCTGGTGAGCTGAGATGCACGCGATCATCTGCGGCGCCGGCATCGCCGGACTCGCGCTGGCGAACCGCCTGTCGACCCTCGGCCAGGACGTCACCGTCCTCGAACGCAGCGCCGGCCCACGCACCCAGGGCTACATGATCGACTTCTTCGGCCCCGGGTACGACGCAATGATCGCGATGGGACTGCTCTCCGCACTGCGCGAGGTCGCGTACGACGTCGACGAAGCGATCCTCGTCGACGCGGACGGCCGGCGGCGAGCCGGCATCGACATCCGCCAGTTCGCCGAGGGCGACCTGCTCAGCGTGCTGCGGCCCGACCTCGAACAGGTTCTCCGCGATCATCTCCCGAGCGCGGTCGACCTACGGTACGGCGCGTCGGTGGTGGCTGTTACGCCGCGGGAGGACGGTGTGCGGGTCGAACTCGCGGACGGTTCGTCGACCGACGGCGACGTACTGACAGGTGCCGATGGCATCCATTCCACGGTGCGGCAGTCGGTCTTCGGGCCGGAGGCGTCGTACCTGCGGTTCCTCGGCTATCACACCGCGGCGTACACCTTCGACGCGCCGGATATCCATCACGAGGTCGGCGGCCGGTTCTGCCTCACCGACACGATCGGCTGCCAGTTCGGCTTCTACGCTCTCCGCGACGGACGCGTGGCGTCGTTCGCAGTTCACCGGTCGACCGATCCCGGGTTGCCCGCGGATCCGGGTGGCGCGATCCGGTCGGCGTACGCGGACCTCGGCTGGGTCGTGCCGCGGGCACTCGACGCCTGCCCGGAGCCGGATCAGCTCTACTACGACCAGGTCGCCCAGATCGTGATGCCGCGGTGGAGCAAGGGGCGAGTCACACTGGTCGGCGATGCGTGCGGTGCCGTCTCGCTCCTGGCCGGCCAGGGCGCGTCGCTAGGCATCGCCGGGGCGTACGTTCTGGCCGACAGACTGGTGAGCTCCCCAACAATCGAGTCCGCCCTCGCGGACTACGAGCAAGCCTGGCGCCCCGTCGTCGAGGAAAAGCAAAAGGTGGCCCGCTCAGCCGCACGTTGGTTCCTCCCAGCCTCACGAACCGAGCTGCACACCCGCCGCATCCTCCTGCGAGTCCTGCGCCTCCCCGGCCTGCGCACCCTGCTCCCCACCGCCCTCGCCGGCAAACCAACAACCCTCATCCGAGACCTGGCCGCCACCCACTGAGCACCCCACGACAACCAAGCCCCGACCCGACACCCACACCCATCCAGCCGACGACGCCCATCCCAGGACGTCCCTGCTGATCACCGGCGGTCCGGAAGGCCGCAGCCGAGTCGGTGATCAGCGGGTGGCGGCCAGGGTGCCGATCTTGTTGATCCGGTGTTCGGGGTTGCCGAGTTCGTCGTGCCAGAAGTTGCCGGCGGCGTGGTCCTCCGGGGTGGCGCAGGTTGAGATGGTGATCATCGCCTGGGTGGGCTTCGCGCCGGGGTTGCCGGGGACGGCTGCGTTCTGCTGCGCTTTCTCGGCCGGCTTGCGGAACGAGATGGTCATCGTCCGATTCACCACGTAGTCGTACACGGTCCCGCGGGCGGTCACCACGATGTGGTCGCCGTTGCGGAGCTCCGGCAGCCGCAGGAACGGCCGGTTGTGGCTGACCCGGTGCCCGGTCACGATGAAGTTCCCGATCTCGCCAGGTCCGACACCGCCCTCCGGGCCGCGCGGGTTGGCGGCGGCTCCGCCGTCCTGGATCCGGGTGCCGGGGCGATCGTCGGCAGTCCCGGTGTAGGCGACCACCCGCAGGTTGCGTACGCCGATCGCCGGGATCGACATCCGCATCGGCCCAGTGGCCGGCAGCCGAGTCGGCGTGGGTGTTCGGGTAGGCGGCGACGTAGGAGTGGCCGGTGACGGCTTGGTGGCCGACGGACTCGGGCTCGGCGCTTCCGTCGTGGCGGGTGTGGACGGGACAGGCTCGGTGGAAGGCGCGACCGGACTGGACGGTGCAGCCGAACCACCGGTCGGCGCAACATCGCTGCACCCGACCAGCGCCGCCACCAGCAAGAGAGCGCCCGCGAGCCTCACGTTCCGACGATAAGCGCCCCCAGCGAAAGCCGCGAGAAAACCCCGGAAACCGGACAGCACAACAGATGATGCCCCTCGACGTGTACGCAAGTGCCGCCTTGGCGCGCGTGGGTCAGGGCAGGACAGTCAGGGCAGGACGGTCAGGGTGGCTGGGCCCAGGCGGAGGGTGCCGGAGGTGAGGGGCGTGGTGCGGATGCCGCCGCGGCCGCGGAGGGCCTTCATGGCACCAGGGGCCAGGACGGTGTCCATCCAGGCGCAGGGGTTGGCGGGGCGGTTCGCCTGGAAGGTGATGGGGCCGTCGCCGGAGTCGACCACGAACTGACGGCCCTCGTCCCGCGTCCCGTCGGGCAGGCGTTGTGCGGCGAGGTCGTCGAGGCGAAAGCCGCGGACGACGATGTTGCGGCGGGTGCGGAGCGGGTCGAGGGGAGCGGGCAGACCGAGCTTGTCCACCACCTCGTCCAGCGCGGCGGCGTCGATGAAGGTGATGGCCGCGTTCTTGTGGATCGTCTGCCCGAAGTACCGGTCACCCACGATCCCGAGCCCGGCCCGGATCTCGACGACCGAACGTGAGACCGGCTCGGGATCCGGCCGCGGACCGTCGGCGGGACGGCCTTCGTAGGCATGCTGACCGGACACAACAAGCCCGACGATGTCGATGTTCATGGTTCAACCCCACGTGAGCGGATCGAGCAGACGGAAGAACTCAAGACGACGCGGATCCGGTTTCGGCAGACCGTACGCCGTGAAGAACGGACCCGGATCCGCCGACCACTCGTCGTGGACCTGGATCGCCACCAGTGCAAGATCGGAATAGCGGTCGGCCAGACCGAGCCGACCGACGTCGATCAACCCGGTGACCTCCAGCGACGACGGGTCGAAGAAGACGTTCGGCAGACACGCGTCCCCGTGGCAGACAACGGGCTCGAGCACGCTCTCGACATAGGGTTGCTCAGCGACAACCGAGGCAAGCAGCGCTGACGGCGGCACCTGCCGCCACTCGTCGGTGAGGAACGCCGGATTGACCGCACCCCGCCGTACGACGTCGGCCGCCACCGCAACCACCTCGTCCAACGGCCGCTCGAACGGACATCCGTCGAGCGAATGCAGCTCACGGAGCACCACACCGAGCTGACGCATCGCCTGCTCACGAACGCCCGGCGGCAACAGCTCGCCCGGCACCCCGGGCACCGCAGACGTCAGCAAACAAGCGCCAGCTGGGTTCTCGATCCAGTCCACAACAGTTGCTGCAGGCAACCCTGTGTTGGCCAACCACGAGGCCCGGTCCCGTTCAGCGGCCAGCTCAGCAATCCCGGAAGGGCCGCAACACTTGGCGAAAACGTTGTCCCGGCGAAGGACCGTCGTGTCGGACTCACCGACGTCGACGGTGATCCATCCGTTACCCGGCGGCGTCAGCAATGCGCTCCCTCGTGTGCCGCAGAATCGCGGTCACCGGGCGACCGGTCACCAACTTGCCATCGGCAACAAAACCTTCCTCCCGACCGGTCAGATCCTGTATCAACCGCTCCCGCCACAGGTCCCGTAACTCAGGCCGGGCCTTCACCAGGTTCCGCAGTTCACCAGGATCCGCGACGAGGTCGAACAACTGTTCCACACCCCGCTCGGACCCCCAGACGTACTTCGTCCGACCGTCGGTCACCCAATGGATCGACTGCCCGAAATGCAGATGCTCGCCGTGCAACCACTCCCGCAGCGGCACCGACTCACCGCGCAGGAACGGCGCCAGCGACACTCCGTCCACCGACGACGGAATCGGCACCCCGGCCAGGTCGAGCAACGTCGGCATCACATCGCGCAGCTCGACCACCTGATCCACCACACCGCCACGCACGGCTCCATCACCAGCAGAAGCACGATCGGCCATGATGAACGGTACCCGCGCGGACCCTTCGTACGGCACCGACTTCCGGAACATCCGGTGGTCGCCCATCATCTCGCCGTGGTCGGACGTGAAGGCGATGATCGTGTCGTCGTACACGCCGAACTCGACCAGCGCCTCGCGGATCCGGTTGATCTGCAGGTCGATCTGCGCCATCAACCCGTAGTACCCGGCCCGCGCGCGGTGCACGACCCGGTCCGGCAGGTCACCGATCGACGCCTGGTAGTCGCCGTCCTGGCGGAACTCGTCCCAGTCGTCCTCCCAGTCACCGAGCTCACGGCGGTACGGCGGCAGCGCGTCGTACCGGTCGAACGCCCAGGCCGGCGGGTCGTACGGCGGATGCGGGCGATGGAACGACAGATACAAGAAAAACGGTTTCGTGGGATCGCGCCGGTACAGCCACTCGATCGTCTGCGTACCGATCCACGACGTCGGGTGCAGCTCCTCCGCCTTGTCCCACGGCCGCGCGACCACCGAGTTGCAGTTCACGCCGTGGTCGAAGTACTCCGCGTCCGGGGACACCCCCGGCTGCCGCCGCAGCCACGGCACATAGTCGTCGAAGAACCCGAACTGCTGGCGATGCGTCCGCCGCGCGTGGTGCAGGAATCCGTCGTGCAGGACCACGTCGTCGAAACCGAGCCGCGCCCGCTCCGGCCAGACGTGCATCTTGCCGATCGCCTGCGTGTGGTACCCGGCCTTGCGGAACTCGCCCTGCACCGTCACCGGATGTGCCGCGTCGAACGGTACGCCGTCGGTGTACCCGACCCGCCCGTGCCGCTCCTGGGACTGCCCGGTGAACAACGCCGCCCGCGCCGGTACGCACGACGGCGTCGCGGAGTACGCGCGATCGAAGCGCACACCGTTACGCGCCAGCTCGTCGAGGTGCGGCGTCTCGACGTACGGATGACCGGCGCACGACATCGCGTCGCCGCGCCACTCGTCGACACAGATCAGGACGACGTTGGGACGGGTCACGGAACCACCTTCGAGGATTCGCGGACGATCAACTGCCACGGAAAGTCGAACACTTCGCCAGCAGCACCCTCGCGATCGGTCAGCCGGCTGACGATGATCCGCGTCAGCGCCTCGTTGAAGTTCACCGGCCCGACCGTCGACAGCGACGGGTCGAGATGCTCACCTTCCGGCGTGTTTCCGACGCCGACGATCGCGAGCTCCCGCGGTACGTCGATCCGCAGCCGGTGCGCGGCCCGGACCGCGGCGATCGCGGCGAAGTCCGTCGTACAGTAGAGCGCCGTCGGCCGGTCGGGCTTGGTGAGCAGTGCCATCGCGGCCCGGTACGCACCCTCGGGATGCTGCTCGAAGATCTCGATGTGATCGTCGCGAACACGTTTTCCGGCGCCGCGCAGGGTGTTGAGATAGGCGTCGAACCGCGCGAATCCAGTGGTCCGCGAAGTGAGCGCGCCGACGCTGTCGTGGTGCTCGAGCAGGTGCTCCACCGCCAGGTGACAGCGCGGCTCGGCACCGGACCGGATCACGTCGAATCCGCGCGGCTCGAGGGTTTCACCGAAGGCCACGATCTGCACGCCCTGCGCCGCGAATGCCTCCAGCTCCGCCACCTGTTCCGGATCCGGCGACACACTGTCGATGAAGATCACGTCCGGCGTCCGGTTGGACAGTACGGTCCGCCAGTCGCCGTCCGCGACGATCAGCGCGGTCTTCCCGAGCGGCGTCACCGCCGTACTGACGTCCGCCGCGACCGCCTGGGACCAGGGATCGGCCAGCACGCTCAGCGACAGCAGCACCAGGTCCGACTTGCCGGTCCGGATCGCCCGCGCGGCGTCGTTGCGCCGGTACCCGAGCCGCGCCGCGGCCTCGCGGACCCGCTCGGCCGTCGAGTCCTTGATCGTGTGGCTGCGATGCCGCCCGGACAGCACGTACGAGACGGTGGCCACCGAGACACCGGCTTCCTTGGCCACCATGCGCAAGGTCGGCCGCTCAGCCAAAGGTGCGGACATAATCCGATTCTTGCAGATCAGCCCTTGACCGCACCGGTGATCACGCCCTTGGTGAAGTGCCGTTGCAGGAACGGGTACACCATCGCGATCGGAACCAGCGCGACCACGACCACCGCCATCTGCAGCGATTGCGGCTGCGGCGGCGGATGAACGCCGAGCTGATCGGCCGACAGCGACTTGCCCTGCAGCACGTAGGTACGCAGGATCACCTGCACCGGCCACTTCGAGGTGTCGTTGAGGTACAGCAGCGCGTTGAAGAACGCGTTCCAGAACCCGACCGCGTAGAACAGCCCGACCACCGCGATCACCGCCTTCGACAGCGGCATCACAATCCGGCGCAGGATCATGAAGTCACTCGCGCCGTCGATCCGCGCGCTCTCCAGCAGTTCACCCGGCACATTCATGAAGAAGGTGCGCAGTACGACGAAGTTGAACGCGCCGAGTGCGCCCGGGAGGATCAGCGACCACAGGCTGTCGAGCAGGCCCAGCTGCTTCACCACCAGGAACATCGGGATGATCCCCGGCGCGAACAGCAACGTGAACAGCACCATCAGCAGTACCGGCCGTCCGAACAGCACCGGCCGCGACGTCGCGTAGGCGAGCGCGATGGTCACCGCCAGCGCGATCGCCGTACCGACCATCGTGACGAACACGCTGACCAGGATCGCCCGCCCCATCAGGCCGCCGCTGAACAGCGTGTCATACGCCTTGAGCGTCGGATGCGACGGCCACAGTACGTACCCGCCCGCCTTGATGATGTCCTCGTCACTGGCCAGCGACGTCGAGACCACGACCAGGATCGGTACGACGATCGCCAGCGCGAACCCGCCCAGGATCGCGGCCTTGATCGCCTGATACGCCGGCGACGGATTCTCTTTCCACACGGGTCTCATGAGCGCCTCTGGAAGATTCCCGGCTCACCGAGCCGATGCGCCAGCGTGTTGGCTCCCCAGAGCAGCAACGCGCCGACCACACCCTTGGCCAGGCCGGCCGCGGCTCCGCTGCTCCAGTCGCCGCCGACCACGCCGGCGTAGTACGTGAAGGTGTCGAGTACTTCGGCAGCGCCCGGGCCGACCGAGTCTCGCTGCAGGATGAACTGCTCGAACCCGACGCTGAGGATGTCGCCGATCCGCAGGATCAGCAGCAGCACGATGACGGTCCGCAACGACGGCAGCGTGATGTGCCACAGCCGCCGCCAGCGTCCCGCACCGTCGGCCGCCGCAGCCTCGTAGAGGGAGACGTCGACGGTGGTCAGCGCCGCGAGGAAGATGATCATCGCCCAGCCCGCGTCCTTCCAGATCAGCTGCGCGACGACGAGCAGCGGGAAGGTGTCGGGGTTGGTCATGAACGGAATCGGGTCCAGCCCGGCCTGCCGGAGCAGGTTGTTGACGAACCCCGCGCCGCCGAGCGATTGCTGAAACAGCGTCACGACCAGCACCCAGGACAGGAAGTGCGGCAGGTAGGCGATCGTCTGGAACCAGCGCCGGATCCGGTTGCTGACCAACGAGTCGACGATCAGCGCGAGGCCGATCGGCACCGGGAAGAACAGCAGCAGCTGGACGGCGGCGAGCAGCAGCGTGTTCCGCAGCGCGTCCCAGAAGTCCGGGTTGTCGTACAGGTTGACGAAGTTCTGCAGCCCGTTCCACTCGCTGTGCATGATGCCGAGGTACGGCTGGAAATCCTGAAAAGCAACGACATTTCCGAGTACCGGCAGGTAGAAGAACACCAGCAGGAACAGCACGCCGGGGACCATCAGCAGCACCATCTGCCAGTCCCGGCGCCACTTCGCCTGCAGCGGCAGGCCGGTCGCGGCCTGCCGCTTCGAGGAGTTTGCCTTCAGCATCGATCAGGATCCGGTGACCGGGACGCTCGCCGGCAGCACGGCCGCGAACTCGTCGCGCATCTTGTCGCCGCCACCGGACTTCCACCGCTTCAGCGCCTCGTCGTACGCATCGAGCTGCTGCCGGCCGGTGACGATGTCGACGATGGTGTCCCGGAAGGCGGCGGTCAGCTTCGGACCCACCTTGCTCGACGTGTCCGAGTACGTGCCCGCGGTCGGGTTGCGCATCGCGAACTTCAGCAACTGCTGCTCGGTCGCGTAGATCTTCTTGGTGTCCTCGGGGTACGCCGGGTTGAAGATCACGCTTTCCGGCGCGTTCATGATCTGCAGCGCACTGACCAGACCGGGCGCCTGCTGCGTACCAGCCTTGGTCAGCACCGGGTTACCGTTGGCATCGAGTTCGTACTGTTTCCCCTGGACACCGAAGTTCTTCTGCAGGTACTCCTTGGTGCCGAACGGTGCGGACAAGTAATTCATCAACGCCAGCAGCTCGCGGATCCGCCCCTCGTCGGTCTTCTTGAACGGTGTGAAGCCGACCGTCCCATAGCCCATGTCGTACACCGGCTTCGCCTTGCCGTCATGGCCGAACGGGATCATCGTGTCGACGAACAGTGTCGGGTCGAGCGCCCGGAAGTCCGCGGTCGCCCGCGGGCCGACCGTCACCTGGGCGGCAATCTGACCGTTCACCGTCTTCGGCGTGGCGTCGGCCAGGTTGAGGTCCGGGTAGAACACCTTCGCCGCCCAGAGCTTGGCGGCGTACTCGACGGCGGCCTTGTAGTTGTCGGTCTCGTACAGGTGCGTCAGCGACCGGTCCTGGTTCACCCGCCAGCCGTTCGGAGCGCCGAACCACTCGCCGAACATGTGCAGCATGTTGATGATGGCCGGCTCGAGCGCGTAGTTCGTCCCGTTGGTCAGCTCTTTGCACTTGGCAAAGAACTCGTCGGCCGTCGAGCACTGCAGGCCGCCGACCTTGGCCCAGGTCTTCGGGTTGCCCATCATCACCTGCCCGAACGGCGTCGACGGGATCGGTGCGCCCCAGATCTTCCCGTTCACCACCGCGGTCCGCCAGGAGGCCGGCTTCAGCGCGGCCAGGTTCGGGTACTCCAGCACGGCGTCGCCGGACAGGTACGTGGTCAGGTCCTGGAATTTCGCCTCGAGCATCGGGCCGACGTTCGGGATGCCCTGGTTCGGCGGCAGCCACATCAAGTCCGGCAGCGAGTCGCTGGCCAGCAGCGTGGCGAACTTCTCCGGGTAGCCCGGATCCGTGCCGATGGTCAGCCGGAGCTCGCCGCCGAGCGCCTGGTTCAGCGCCTGCCACATCGGGTTGCTGCCCATCGGCGGCGGAGGCGTCGCGAACGTCTCGGTCAGCGCGGTGACCGGACCGGTCAGCGGAGGCTTCTGCACGCTGGCGACCGCATCCGCCGGGAACTTCAGGAATCCGGGCTCGAGCCCGGATTCGGCGCCTGGCAGCTCCGGGTGCAGTCCCTCGAACGGCTTGTGCGTCGGCAACTGCAGCTCGCTCGATGCCTTCGCACCGCCACCCGACGTACCGCCGTCGCCACAGGCCGCGAGCGCCGACGTGGCCACTGCCGCGCCAGTCACCTGCAGAAACCGTCGCCGACTGATCATAGTTGCTCCAAGATTCGAAGAAGTGCTCACTAACACTCACTTAAACGTTAACCGGGACCGTAAACCCGATCCCGCCCTCCATGCAAGGCGTGGGCATAAAAGAGCCGCGGGGAGTCGCCACTGTCCGTGGTCGACCAGTTGTTTCAGCGCCGTTGTACGGTCGGGGTTCAGGTCGGTGGTTCAGAGCTGCACGCCGGCGAGCAGGTCTTCGACCCGTTCGGTGCGACCAGCCTGGCGGTGGTGGAACCAGGCTTCGTGGGAGAGGCTGTCGCCGACCAGGTCGAGGGCCTCGGCGAGCTCCTCCTCGAGGTAAGGATTGGGGATGCCGAGCCGTTCGCCCATCGCCTCCTCGGCACCGAACAAGTGGGCGGCACCAACGGGATCGCCACGGCGGATCAGCACGTTCATCACGGTGTTGGACAACGCCATCGTCAGGCTGGGACTGCGCAGCGCCAGCACGGTCGGCAGCACGTCGCGGATGAGTTCGACGGCCTCGTCCAGGCGGTCCGCAAGGATCAGCAGGAACGCAAGATTCTGTCCCTGAGCGGCGATCTCGTGCGCATCGCCGATCTCCTCGGTGATGCGCAGGCCCTCGCGCAGCAACTCCTCCGCACGGTCCAGATTCCCCAGTTCCTCCTCGATCCCGCCCAGGTGGCTGAGCACGCGCGCCAGTCGCCAGTCGTCGTCGAGCCCGCGGAGGCGCTGCACGGCTTCGGTGAGCGTCGCCTGCGCGGCCTGCAGTTCACCTTGCTGCCGCTGAACCGACCCGAGCACCATCATCCCGAACGCGATCGCAGCCGGGTCGTCGAGCTCCCGCGCGATCTCCAAGCTGCGGTTGGTCAGCTCGCGGGCCTGCTCGGGTTCGCCCTGCATCAGCAGGAGATTGCTCAAGCCACGCAGGCAGGCGGCCAGTTCCGATGAGTACGACGTACCGGCCGCGGCGACCACCCGTTCGTGCCAAGCCCGACTCTCCGCGATGTAGCCGCCGAAGATCCAGACCCATCCGAGCGCCGAGCAGAGCCGGAGGGCGGTCTGGACGTCGTGTTCTGTTGCCCAGGACAACGCCGCACGGAAGTTGTCGAGGTCCGCACCGGCCAGCTCGACCGGCGGCTCCGACGACGTCTTCTTGACCGCTTCGAGGTGTTCGGCGTGATCGGCGTAGTACCTCGCGTGCCGCCCGCAGCTGACGTCGGCCTCGTCGGTACGGCGTAACTCGTCGGCGGCGTAGCGGCGGATCGTATCCAGCAGGCGGACCCGCGTACCGTCCGGGCCGTCCTGCAGCGTGATCAGATTCGCGTCGTGCAACTCGGCCAGCGCATCGACCGGATCGATGCCGGTAGCAACTGCTTCCACCGCGGTCAGCGCCGTGCTCCCGGAGAAGGCCGCGAGCTGCCGGAAGGTACGGCGGTGTTCGGGGCCGAGCAGCTCGTACGACCACGCGATCGTGTCACGCAGCGTCCGCTGCCGCTCCGGGGCCGCCGTACTCGTGGACGCGATGTCCAGCGCCTGATCGATACGGGCCAGGAGTTCCTTGACGCTGAGCAGCCGGATGCGTGGTGCGCACAACTCGATCGCGAGCGGAAGGCCGTCGAGCCGACGGCAGATCGCGACCACGTCGTCGGTGTTGTCCGCAGTCAGCGTGAAGCTCGGGCGGACTGCTTGGGCACGTTGGACGAAGAGCTGGACGGCGGGCGAATCCGCTGCATCCGCGGCGGACAGTGGCAGCACGGGATGCTGGTACTCGCCGGTGAGACCGAGCGCCCGCCTGGAGGTCGCGACGACCTTCACGTGCGGCGCGCCCTCGATGATCTCCGCGACGACCTTGCCGGCGTCGGCGAGCTGTTCGAGGTTGTCGAGGACGAGCAGCAGGGTCCGTTTCGCCAGGTACGCCACGACCCGACCGCGCTCCCGCGGCGGGATGTCGAGGACCTCGGCGATCGTCGTCCACAGCACCGGCGCGGACGTCACCGCCGCGAGCGGGACGAAGTACACCCCGCCCGGAAACTTCGTCGTCGCATTCGCCGCCGCGCCGATCGCCAGTCGTGTCTTGCCGGACCCACCCGGCCCGGTCAACGTCACGAGCCGTACGTCGGGGTGCCCGAGCAGGCTGTTGATGCGGTCGAGGTCGGGTGCGCGCCCGAGCAGCGGTGTGGCGGGCGCCGGCAGACTGGTCGCCGTACCGAGCGTGCGCAGTGGCGGGAACTCGGGTGGCAAACCGTCAACGGTGACCTGGAACAGGTGCTCGGGTTCCGGAATGTCCTTCAAATGATGGGTTCCGAGGTCGCGCAGGGTGACGCCGCCGGGGAGCTGCGTGAGCTCCCCCGTGACTGCCGACACGACGATCTGCCCGCCGTGCGCCGCGGCGCCGATGCGCGCGGCGAGGTGGACGTCCATGCCCCAGTAGTCACCCTCGTACACGCCGGGGGTGCCGGTATGGATCCCCATCCGGACCCGCAGTCGCTCGTCGCCCGGCCAGTGATGTGCAGCCAGTTGTCGCTGACCGTCCACGGCCGCCCGCACCGCGTCGCCGGCTGCACCGAAGACGACGAAGAAGCTATCGCCTTCGGTGCCCATCTCGGTCCCGTGGTACGTCGACCAGACGGCGCGCAGGATCCGGCGATGATCCTCCAACGCGTCGAGGTACCGATCCCCCAGGCGACGCAGCAGCAACGTCGACCCCTCGATATCCGAGAACAGCATCGCCACTGTTCCCCCACCCATGGCCCCACCCATGCCGCCAGTCTCAACCGCGACCCGGCCGCCGCGCCAGTATCAGCCGGCAGCCGGCTGATACTGGCGTGGTGCGCCGACGGCCCAGGGGCGCGCGCCGCTCGTCGGCCGGCGTGCTGGGTCAGCCGATGCCGGTGGTGCTTTCGCGGACCACGAGGCTGAAGGGCGCCTGCCGGCGGACCGGCTCGCCGTCCGGACGTTGGTCGCGTAGTGCTTGGAGCGCGAGGCGCGCGATCGCGACCCGGTCGGGCGCGACCGTGGTGAGCGTCGGCAGCGTCGCGAGGTCGTACGGGATGTCGTCGAAGCCGACCACCGCGACGTCCTGCGGCACCCGCAGCCCGCGCAACACCAGGGCGCGGATGGCGCCCATCGCCAGCCAGTCGGTCGCCGCGAACACCGCATCCGGCGGCGTGTTGCCCTGGTCGAGCCATGCACCCAGCGTCCGCTCGGCGTCCTGGCCGCGC
The DNA here is from genome assembly GCF_040649595.1 of Kribbella sp. NPDC048915. Classification (NCBI taxonomy): domain Bacteria; kingdom Bacillati; phylum Actinomycetota; class Actinomycetes; order Propionibacteriales; family Kribbellaceae; genus Kribbella; species Kribbella sp. NPDC048915. Next base: position 22,167 of record NZ_JBEZFT010000086.1, read on the forward strand.
AGACCGCCGGTCGGCAGCACGATGTCCTCATCGACGGGGAGTCCGGCGGCGGTGAGCGCATCGCGGTAGCCGTTGATCCGGTCGTCGGTCATCCGCGGCCCGGGCGCCAGAGCCATCACGTGGCGGCGACCGAGTTCCAGCAGATGCTCGGTCGCAACCTTCCCGGCCTCGCGATTGTCGATCCCGACATGATCCGCCGGGTAACCGGGCCCCGCCTTCTCCCCCAACAGCACCAGCGGAAGCGACGCATCACGCCGCTCGACATCCTCGGCGGTCAGACCGAGCGGGCTCAACACCAGCCCGTCGAGCCGGGCCGGATGCCGCTCGGTGAGCAGCGCCAGCTCGGCCTCCCGCCGGCCACCGGTCTGGTGGAACTGCACGATCCACCCGAACGACTCCGCCTCGTCGAGCATCCGAGCCGCCAGCGACGCGAAGTACGGCCGATCGAGCTGCGGTACGGCGAACGCGATCACACCGCTGCGTCCCTGGGCGAGGTTGCGCGCCGCGATGTTCGGCCGGTACCCGAGCTTGTCGATCGCGGCCAGCACGCGTTGGCGGGTCTCCTCGCGGACGTGCGCGGCGCCGTTGACGACGTTCGACACCGTCTTCATCGACACGCCGGCCGCCTCGGCGACATCGGTCAGGCGCGGCCTCATAGCTGGAAGGATCTCATTTGAGTCCGGTGTGGGCCATTCCGGCCAGGATGCGCCGCTGAAAGACCACGAACACCACGACCACCGGCACCAGTGTGACCACGCTCATCGCGAACAGCGCACCCCACTCCGAGCTGCCGGTCGAGTCCAGGAATCCGCGCAGCGCGACCGGTACGGTCAGGCGGGTCCTGGTCGACAGGTAGATCAACTGGCTGAAGAAGTTGTTCCAGGTCCAGATGAACGAGAAGATCGCCGTCGTCACCAGCGCCGGCGACAGCAGCGGCAGGATGATCCGCCGGTAGATCCCCCACGCCCCGCAGCCGTCGATCCGGGCCGCGTCGTCCAGCTCGACCGGGATCGACCGGATGAACTGCACCATCAGGAACACGAAGAACGCGTCGGTGGCCAGGAAACTCGGCACGATCATCGGCCAGAAGGTGTCGATCCAGTTCAGGTCCCGGAAAATCGAGTACTGCGCGATCAGCGTGACATGACCAGGCAGCATGATCGTCGCCAGCATCAATCCGAACAGCGTTTTCCGGCCCACGAAGGTGAGTCGGGCGAACGCGTACGCGGTCAGCGAGCAGGTCAGCACGTTGCCGATCACGACCGCGGCGCAGATGATCAGCGAGTTCGTCAGGTAGATGCCGAAGCTGGTCCCGGTCGAGGACCACCCGAGCGCGTAGTTGCCGAGCGTCGGATGCTCGGGGATCAGGCCGGCGTGCTGGAAGATCTCGTGGTTCGGCCGCAATGAGGCGCTGATCATCCACAGCAGCGGGTAGAGCATGATCAACGCGCCCGCGATCAGTCCGGCGTGTGCGAGAAAGCGTTTTACTGCGTCGCCCCGGCGTACGCCGGTCCGATCCACCGTCGTACGGCCCTTGGCGAGTCGGCTTCGATTCATCGCCGGGCTCCTTCGTCGGCATAGAACACCCAGGAGCGGCCGAGGACGAAGTTCAGTCCGGTGAAGACCGCGATGATCAGCAGCAGCACCCAGGCCATCGCGGCGGCGTACCCCATCCGGAAGTTGCCGAACGCCTGCTGGTACAGGTACAGCGTGTAGAACAGCGTCGAGTCCGACGGTCCACCCTTGCCGCCGCTGATCACGAATGCCGGCGTGAAGGCCTGGAACGCGCCGATGATCTGCAGGACCAGATTGAAGAACACCACCGGCGACAGCAGCGGCAGTGTCACCCGCCAGAATCGTTGCCAGCGGCCCGCACCGTCGACCTCGGCGGCCTCCAGCACCTCGTCCGGGATCTGCCGCAGGCCCGCGAGGAAGATCACCATCGGCGCGCCGAACTGCCACACCCGCAGCACGATCAGCGTCCACAACGCCGTACCGGGTTCGGAGATCCAGCCGCGGCCCTCGATCCCGAAGATCGCGAGGACGTCGTTGAGCAGACCGTCGGTGCCGAAGAGTTGCTGCCAGAGCAGGGCGATCGCGACGCTACCACCGAGCAGGCTCGGGACGTAGTACAGCGCGCGATAGACAGCCAGCCCCCGGAGTCCGCGGTTCAGCAGCACAGCGATCGCGAGCGCGAACGCCATCTCGAGCGGAACCGAGACTCCGACGTAGATGAACGTGACCTTGAGCGACTGCAGGTACCGCGGGTCGTCGAAGAGCGCCAGGTAGTTCTTCAGCCCGGTCCACTCGGGGGTGTTGAGCAGCGCGTAGTCGGTGAACGAGTAGTACAGCGACAGCAGCATCGGGCCGATCGTGAGTCCGACCAGCCCGATCAGCCAGGGCAGCAGGAAAAGGTACGCCGGAAAGCTCTGCCGGAGGCGGGAAATCACTGCCCGAGTGTCTTTCCGGCCAACTCCACGAACTCCGTCGCACCGGCCGCCGGCGTAGTCTTCCCGAACCCGATGTTCTCGGCGATCCGCCCGAACCCGGACAGCAGTTCGCCGTACCCCTTCGGCCACGGCTTGGGCGACGGACCGACCTTGCCGGCCAGGCCGTCGACGTACTCGATCGCCCGGGCCGCGGCCGAGCCGGCGTCCGCGGAAATCAAGTCACGCGCTTTCCTGGACGGCGGCACGCCGAGCAGGATGCCGATCGCCTTGATCGCGTTCTCGTCGTTGAGCAGGAACCCGATCAGTTTCGCGGCATCCTCGGGATGCTTGGTCGCTGCCGAGATGCACCACAGATCCAGCCCCTTCACGAACTGACCGGAGAGATCGCCGGCTTTGCCCTGCGGTACCGGCAACACGGTCAGCGGACCCTTCACCAGCGGCTGATAGAACGTCACCTGCTGCACCCAGCCGAACTGGAGCGGCGCCTTGCCCTTGGCAACCAGTGACTTCTCGATTCCGGTCGTTTCCGCGCTGACGTTCTGCGGCGGCGCGGCCTTCGCACCGCGCAGCTCGGCCCAGTACTGGAACCACGACTGGACGGTGTCCTTGCTCGTAGCAAGCTTTCCGCCGTCGTCGGAGAACAGGTCGCTGCCGTGCTGCCGCGCGTACACCTCGAACAGCTGGAAGTTGCCGGCCTGATCGGTCGAGCCGTACGAGCCCTGGACCGAGGCGCTGTAGTCACGGGCGAACTCCGCGAACGCGTCCCAGGTCCAGCCCTGTTGCGGGACGGCGCCACCGGCGCGCTTGATCGCCGCCTCGTCGACGTACATCGCGTAGCTGATCGAGCTCTGCCCGATGCCGTAGTTCTTGCCGTCCGTCGCACCGCTGCTCGCGACGTCCTTGTCGAGCGCGGACGTGTCGATGTTCGACGAGCTGAGATCCTTCAGCGCACCACGGCCCGCGTAGTCGCTGAAGTAGCTCATCGACATCCGCAGCACGTCGGGTGCGTTGTTGCCGGAAGTCTGGGTCGCCAGCTTGTCCCAGTAGTCGTCGAACGGGGCGCTCTCCGCGGCGAACTCCGCGCCGCCGCTCGACTTCCACGCCTCGAGCGCTTTGTTGACCGCCTTGCTCACCGGGTCCGGGCCGTACCAGGCGACGCGCATCGGGCCGGACTTCCCCGAACAGCCGGGGATCGTGATCGCCGCGGCGCTCGCCGCGCCGAGGCCCAGGAGGGTACGGCGGCTAATGATGCTCATGGTGTTCTCCTCGGGGTGCCCAGCGCCAGTTGTGCGGCAGGCGGAGCGGGGTGTAGTTGCCGTTCGGGAGGTCGTCGGTCAGGCGCGCCTGCCAGCGGGCAAGCTGGTGCAGGAGGCGCGCGCGAACCGCGAGGTGCACGTCGTCGTCGAAGAGATTGACGAGTTCGGCGGGATCGTTGTCCAGGTCGTACAACTCGCCGGCGAGGTCCGCGTGCACGACGAGCTTCCATCGCCCGCTGCGGAGCATTCTGGCGGCACCGGATTGCGTGACGGTGTTGAGTTCGTCGAACGTCGGACCGTCGTAGGCGAAGTGCAGCGGTGGGCGTTCGATCACGTCGTACGCGCGACCGCCGAAGCCCTGCTCGGCGATGATGCTGCCGAACTCCTCGTCCGGAGCGTCGGCCCCCTGGGCGAGCGGGAGCAAGCTGCGGCCTTGGACGCCGTCGGGGATCGGCGCGCCGACGGCCTCGCAGATCGTGGGGAGGATGTCGACGATAGACACCGGTTCGTCGCGTTGCTGGGCCTCGAGGCCGTCGCCGGTGACGATCAGCGGGATCCGCATCAGGAACTCCGAGAGGCCGGCACCCTTGCGCTGCAGGCCGTATTCGCCGACGTAGTCACCGTGGTCGGCCAGGAAGATCGTCACTCGCGGTCTGCTTCGGCCGGCGAGACCCTCGTGGAGGCGTCGGATCTGGTCGTCGAGGAGCCGCAGCATGCCAAGATAGTTGGCGGCATAGCGGCGCCAGTTGTGGTCGTAGTTCGGACGTTTCTCCTGCTGTAGCTTGCGCAACCAGTCGTAGGTTCCACCCTTGATTTCAGTTGCCTCCGGCCCGCTCCGGCGGTCCGGGACGTCCTCGGGCCGGATCAGGTCGAAGTAGGGCTTCGGGACTTGGTACGGGTTGTGGGGTTCGGGGTAGGAGACCCAGAACAGGCCCGGTCGCCGCGGGTCCGCGGCATCGATCGCTAGGAGCGCGTCGGTGGTGATCCGGTACGGGAGCTGGGTTTCCAGCGGGTACGGCGTGGGCTCGTCCGCAACGCCGTGGTCGAGGCGCTCGAGCCAGTCGTCGAAAGCGTTTTCCTCCGCGTTCCGCGCAGGCCCCTGCGTGTGGAAGTACGGGCCGGCGTAGGTGTCGAAGTCCTCGACACCGCGGTGCATGTGCGGTTTCCCGGCGAAGTGCAGTTGGTAGTCCGCGTTCCGCAGTACGTCGAGCAGATCCTGCTGGAAATGGGCGTACTGCGCGTTGCTGTTCTGCCGCACCTGGTGCACGCTCGGAAACCGGCCGGTGAGCAGACTGGTGCGCGCCGGAACACACGCCGGGGCGGCCGTGTACGCGTTCCGGAAGTCCGTTCCGCGCGCCGCCAGACCGTCGACGAACGGCATGGTATCCACGGCGTACCCGCTTCGCCGCGTCAGTCCGGCCCGCTGCTGATCGGTCATCACGATGACGATGTCGGGGCGCATCGACCCTGCTCTCTGTTCGTGTTTACAGCGCTGTAGTACAGCGCTGTAAACCATCGCGCAGCCGCCCACCTCCCGTCAACCCCCGACCTGGTCTGCCGGTACGGTCACCCCGTGATCCATGAGCCGATGAGCCGTCGCCTGGTTTGTGTCCTCGCCGTCATCGGCATCGCCCTCACCGTCGGCGGCCTGGCCACCCGTGCCGGCAACCTCACCGGCGCGGTCTTCCTCTTCCTGGGCGCCCTCGGCACCTACGGCCTCCTCGATCGCGTCGTCGCCCACCTGACCAGCCCCCGCCGAGGTGTGGTCGGCGGCGGCCGGGGCAGGGCACAACCAGAGTGAGGCACGACCAGAGTGAGGCACGACCGGAGTGAGGCACGACCGGAGTGAGGCACGACCAGGCTGACGAGGGCGTGCGGGCGCTGGGGCGACGGGGGCGTGCGGGCGCTGGGGGCGACGGGGCATGGGGTTGTCGCAGCCGTGGATCTTAGGAGGGTTTTCCTAGGTATGACGGGAAGAATCCTCCACCGTCGTGCGGAAAACTCTCCTAGGAGAGATTTCGCGGGTCAGCAGTGCAGGCGGCAGTGCAGGGTTGGTACGAACCCGGCAAACTTGGCGGCCGCCGTGGCCACGGTGGCCTAATCGGCCTGGTCGGCCTGGTCGGCCTGGTCGGCCTGGTCGGCCCGGTCGGCCGGCGGTTGCCGGGGTTGCCGGGGTAGCCGGGGTAGCCGGGGTAGCCGGGGTAGCCGGGGTAGCCGGGGTAGCCGGGGTAGCCGGGGTAGCCGGGGTAGCCGGGGTAGCCGGGGTAGCCGG
>NZ_JBEZFT010000086.1:28243-31432 GCF_040649595.1 Kribbella sp. NPDC048915
TGCTGGCGTGGGTCGCCGGGGCGGTACCTCGGCTCGGGTCGAGGGAGGCCGCGCACTGCCCGGGGTCTCCTGGGTGACCGCGGCCGTGGTGGAGCACGCGGGCCAACACGACGGGTCAACCCCTCGTATTGGGGGTTCTCTGCTGGTCTACGAATAGAGAACCCCCAACACGCGCGGATATCCCCCCGCGTAGCAGCCACCCGGCCGGGCTGCCTCGTGCGCTCGTGGTGGAACGTGCGCTCGTGGTGGAACGCGCAGGCCAACACGGTGGGTCAACCCCTCCTGTTGGGGGTTCTCTGCTGGTGTACGAGCAGACAACCCCCAACACGCACGGATATCCCCCCGCGTAGCAGGCTGAACCGTGCTGTAGATCAGCCGGCGGTGATCTGGTCAGCGGTCCTCTGGTCGGTGTTCGGGCCGCGATGGTGCGGCGTGACAGTGCCACGCGTGACAGTGCCGCGCGTGACAGTGCCGCGCGTGACAGCGCCGCGCGTGACAGCGCCGCGCGTGACAGCGCCGCGCGTGACAGCGCCGCGCGTGACGGTGCGGCGTGACTTGGTGCGGTGTGGTCGTAAGAGTCTCTGGGCTTCCGCTGCACGGTGGGTTCACCCACGGTGTTGGGGGTTCCGCACCCTTCACACGGGTCAGGAACCCACAACACGATGGGTGAACCCACCGCGTGGGACGCGCGCGCGGCGCCCAGCGCGGGCGCCGACTCGGGCACCCAGAACCACCCACGGATCGGTCACATGAGCTGGGTATTCGGTGTGGTTACTCGGTCAGGCGGAGGTAGTCGAGGTTGAAGCCGCCGGTTTCGCAGAAAACGGTCAGCGGCTGGTCGCCGGCCGGGACAGTGATCCGGGTGGTGATCGACTGGTAGTTCCCCCAGCCGCCGGTGTCCGGGACCGTCACCTTGGCGAGCACTGTCCCGTCGACGTTGCGGATCGAGAGCGCGTCGGGCGCGGGTGACCCGGTGCCGTTCGCGACGCGGAGCTCGAGATCATAGGTGCCCTCGGCAACGTCGACGCGGTACTGCAGCCATTTTCCGGGCGCGGTCCAGCCGATGTTGCGCCCGCCGCTCGCGGCCGGGTTGCTCTCGACGAACTCCGGGCCGCCTTCGGTCCACCCGTTCTGGGCGACGTACGACTCCGCTTCGATCTTCTCGCCGACCGGAGCGCCGTGCGGTCGCACCGTCACGCGAACCGAGATCTCGTCGTTCGCAGCACCGTCGGTGACGCGGAAGTTCAGCGTCTGCTCACCGGCCACGGTCGGCTTGAGACTGACCCGCCCGCTGCCGGCGTCGAGCGTGACTCCAGCGGGGAGCTCGGTCGCGTAGTAGCTGAGTCGATCCTTGTCGCGGTCGGTGGCTCGCAGCTGGAACTCGGTCGCCTGGTACTGATCCGCGACGACATCTGGGGTTGCACCGAACTGCGGGGCGTGGTTGTGCCTGCCGGACGGCACGTCACCGTGCCAGCGGTACGTCGCGTACGCACCGGCCGGCACTGTCACGCTGAAGGACTTGCCGGCCACCGTGATTCTGACCGTGCGCGGCGCATCATTGGAGTTGCCCACGATCGCGACGAAGTTGTCGCCACGGTCCTTGAACACCACATTGCCGATCCCGTTCACCGTACCGCTCGACTCGACCCGGTTGTGCTGCGGACCGAGGTACTTCGCGAACTGCCCGAGCGCGTAGAGCTCGGAACGGACCGAAAACGTTTTCGTGGACGTGTCGACCTTCACCAGCCGGTTCGGCCACTTGGTGGTCCGGCCGACCTCTTCCCAGTCGATGTTGTTGTCGCGCGCCGGTGTCCAGTGCAGCGTGCCGCCGTCCTGGTCGGTCGCCTGGGCCCAGAGTACGTACGACGACGCGTCGAGGCGGAAGTAGTTCAGTACCGTGGCCGGACTGAGGTCGCTCGTTTCCGTCATGTGCACGGGCTTTCCGAATTCCTGGTACGCGTCCCGCATCACCGCCGGGTCGCCCCAGTACGGGTGGAACGCGATCGCGTCCGACGCTTTCCGCGTGGCCGGGTCGTTGAAGATCCGGTGGTAGTTCTTGGTTTCCGTGCTGTTCGGGTCGCGCCAGTCGTAGAAGTTGAAGTCGTGCACGTACAGCTCGGTGCGCAGCCCGGCCCGCCGTACCTCACGTTTGATCGCGACCGCGAGTTTCTGCTGCTGCTCGATGCTGATGTCCATCGCCGGATACACCACGTCGATCCCCGGCTCGTTGAGCAGCGTCAACGCGTCGATGGTGATGCCATGTTTCGCGTAGGCCTGCAGGTATTTCACGTAGTACCGCGCGAACACGTCGATGCAGTCGTCGCGGAGCTTGCCGACCTGGTAGTACGACGTCGTACTGCCCGGCTTCAGTGCGACCTCACCGGTGAAGCGGTTGTTGGTCTTCATCCACGCGGGCGCACTCCACGCCGACGCGAAGAACGTCGCCCGCGGGTTGTACTTCTGGATCAGCTTCACCGTGTCGACGAGGTGCGCGTCGACATCGCGCTTGATCGAGAAGTACTTCAGTTGCCGGTCCTCGGTGACGCCGGCCGGCAACTCGTCGTACGACCAGAACGGTAGATGCTCGATCAGATCCGGGCTTCCGATCGTCAACCGGAACCGGTCGAATCCGGCCCCGGTCCGCGGGTCCACGAGCAGCCGGATCGCCCGCTCGCGCTCCTTCGGTGTCAGCTTCCACAAGTTCGACACGCTCGTTTCGTCGAGGGAGAACCCGACGCCGGTGTACTTCTGCCGGACGACACTCGGGTCGATCACTACCGTCGCATCTGCGGTTCCGGAGTCGTTTCCGACGTACGTCCTCGGCAGGTCCTGCCACTGTTGCGCGGCACCGCTGGAGTACGTCCCCTTCACCACCGCCCCTCGCTGCGCCCCCTTCTGCGCCCCGTTCTGCGCCCCGTTCTGCGCCGCTGCCGGCCCACCACCTGCCGCCAGCCCCGCCGATACCACGCCGACTGCCACCACGACCCCAAGAGTCCGCCTCACAAACCCTCCACCTCGTCGCCGGAAAGCCTTTTCACGCAGGCAGACTCTAGGTACGGAAACCTCCCACCGACAGCCCCTGCCGGTTCCGGAACTAGAGCGTGTCTGACAAACATTGGGGCTGTTCGTTGAGAGCCTTGGTGTCGTGTCGAGGTTTCGGTTGTTGTCGGATGTGCAGTGGTCGTTGAT
>NZ_JBEZFT010000087.1:0-30886 GCF_040649595.1 Kribbella sp. NPDC048915
CGCAAGGTGGGTTCACCCATCGTGTTGTGGGTTCCGTACCCTTCACACGGGTCAGGAACCCACAACACCGTGGGTGAACCCACGGTGTGGGAACGCGCGGGGCGTCCAGCGCGGTCCAGCGTGATCCAGCGCGGTCGGGCGTGGTCGGGCGTGGTCCAGCGTGGTCGGGCGTGGTCCAGCGCGGCACAGCGTGGGCGGCGACTCGGTCACCCGGGCCACCCACGGATCGGTCACAAGAGCCGGATAACCGCGCGTCTCGGGGGTTCTCTGTCGGTATACCAGCAGAGAACCCCCAGCTGGCGCGGATATCCCCTCGTGTTGGGCTGGGCACGGGGTGAGCTGGGTCCGTCAGTCGTGGCACGTGCTCGTCGGGCCGCCGAGTCGTGGGGAATGGTTGTCGGGGTGGTTCCGCCGAGTCGTGGGAAATGGTCGTGGTTCCGCCGAGTCGTGGGGAATGGTTGTCGGGTGGTTCGCCGAGTCGTGGGGAATGGTCGTGGCGAGCTGCCGATTTTCACGACTCGGCGGCGGTCTCTGCCGCTGTGCTCGTGACATTGACGCGGACACCGGTCAGTATCAGGCTGCCTACGAACCGTGACCTACGGCTCGTCACCGTAGCGGGAGGGAAGTCCTGATGAGGAAGACCACGTGCGCGGCAGTGCTGGCCACAGCCGGCCTGCTGCTCACCACCACCCCGGCCCATGCCACCACCCCGGCCCATGCCACCACCCCGGCCCACGCCACCACCCGGGCCCACGCCGCCGGCACACCAGCCGCGGTACCAGCCGCGGTACCAGCCGCGGTACCAGCCGCGGTACCAGCCGCGGTACCAGCCGCGGTACCAGCCGCCGTACCAGCCGCCGTACCAGCCGCCGTACCAGCCGCCGTACCAGCCGCCGTACCAGCCGCGGTACCAGGCGTCGTACCAGCCGCCGGCACACCGGACGGCACGTCAGGCGCCGTACCAGCCGGTACGACGGGTAGCACCACTGGACCCTGTGGCTACACCGCGACGCCTGACGACCCGCCCGCGCGGCCGGTGTCGCTGCCGCCCGACCCGGTGCATACGCCGGACAAGGGGATTGTCAAGGTCGTCGTCGCGACCAACCAGGGCCCGATGCTGCTGTCACTGGACCGGGCGAAGGCGCCGTGCACGGTGCAGAGCTTCCTGCACCTGGCGAGGAGCAGGTTCTACGACTTCACCACGTGCCACCGCCTGACGCTGTACCCGACGCTGAAGGTGCTGCAGTGCGGTGACCCGAGCGGTACCGGCAGCGGCGGCCCGGGCTACTCGTACAAGGACGAACTGCCCACCGACCTCCCCAACTGGCCGGACGACCCGACCGGGACGCGGAAGGTGTACGCACGCGGCACCGTGGCGATGGCGAACGCCGGACCGGACACCAACGGATCGCAGTTCTTCCTGGTCTTCGGCGACTCCCGGCTGCGACCGGACTACACCGTATTCGGCTCGGTCGATCGTCTCGGACTCGCCGTGCTGGACCGGGTCGCAGCCGGCGGCATCACGCCGACCCAGGACGACCCCGACGGCATCGACGGACCGCCGGCGCGCCGGACCGACATCCTGGTCGCACGCCAGCTGGGGCACCGGTAGTCAGCACCGTTACTCAGCACGGTAGTCAGGCGCCGGTAGTCAGGCGCCGGTAGTCAGGCGCCGGTAGTCAGGCGCCGGTAGTCAGGCGCCAGTAGTCGGGCACCTGTAGTCACGTGCCGGTGGTCAAGCGCCGGTAGTCAGACGCCGGTAGTCAGGCGCCGGTGGTCAGGCGCCGGTGGTCAGGCGCCGAGCGCTTCGCCGCCGTCCTTCGCCAGGGCGGCGGCGACCTGCCGGGCGTTGGCGGTGAACTCCTCGACCGGGATCTTCGGCAGCAGGTCGTCCCAGGCGGCGATCTGCGCGCCGCGCAGCTGCATCATCCCGAGCGGCCGCGCGAGGAACCACACGTGGAAGTGCTCGCTGCCGTCACCCCACCGGTTGAAGTGCGTGCGGCCGACGCTGTCGAGGCTCTGGATCGCCTTGGCCACGCGCTGAATGATCGGTCCCAGCGTGGCGGTCAGCTCCGGCGGAAGGTTGTCGAGCCGGTAGTGCTGGTGCGGCTCGAGCAGTGCGACCAGCGGCAGACCGGACGGCTCGAACACCTTCAGCGCCCACTGGTCGTCGCGCCAGATCACCGACTGGTCCGGGTCGGCGCACTTCGGGCACGGCTTGCCGCCCTCCTCGCCGTTCCGCGGCGGTTCCGGGATGACGGGCTCGGCCAGCTCGACGACCTGGACATCACCCTCGAAGGGGAAGAACGGTTGGCCGATCAACGGCGCGGCCGACAGGCGTTCGCCGTACGGCAGGCGGCGGTGGTACTCCGACGGCAAGCTGGAAGGCAGATCGGTCATGGACCGCACTCTGACCGAGAATCGGAGCATGGAGAAGCCGGAATTGGCCGTCCTGCTCGAGCTCGAACCGCACCCCGAGGGCGGATGGTTCCGGGAGACCTGGCGGTCGCCTGTCGAGTTCCGGCCCGAGGGGTACGACGGTCCGCGAGCGAGCGCGACCGCGATCTACTTCCTGCTCGCGCCGGGGGAGGAGTCGCGGTCCCACCGGGTCCGCTCGACCGAGCTGTGGTTGTGGCACTCGGGCGGTCCGTTGCGGCTGGAGTACCAGGACGGTTCGGAGGACCGGTCGGTCGTCCTCGGACCGGACGTCCGCGCCGGTCAGCACCCGCAGGTGGTGATCCCTGCGGGTGCCTGGCAGGCGGCCCGGCCGGAGGGCGACGAGCCGGTCCTGGTGTCGTGCATCGTGTCGCCGGGCTTCGACTTCGCCGACTTCACCATGCGGTAGCGGGGTGGCTCACGTCTGCGGTACGGCGCCGCGGTCCCCGGTGGACAGCTCCGGGAGCTGGCCGCGGACCATGTAGCCGCTGGCGCACACCATCCAGACCGCGGTCAGCAGCAGCGGAACCGTGGTCATCAACAGGCCGCCGGCCACGAACGTGCCGCTCTCGGCGAACACTCCGAACGCGCCGAGGAAGGAGACCACGGCGGCCAGCAGGGCGAGGTAGCCGAGCCAGTTCGGCATCACGTGCGTCCGCAGTACGCCGATCCCGGCCGCCGCCAACGGCAACGCCGCGGCGAAGCCGATCATCGTGGTCAGCACCGCGCTCAGCTCGTACATCGCCAGTGTGATCGCCGTGTCCCGGCCGTCGACGCTGAAGGCGGTCGCCGCGGTGAGTCCCGCGTTCACGAAGATCGCGCCGCCGACCAGCACCGCACCGGCCAGCAGGGCCAGGTGGACGTCGCTGCGCTCCGCCCGTTCGCGGATCGCCTCAGCGAACGCGGCAGCGAACCAGATCACCAGGCCCGCCGCGGCCGCCCACATCAGCGCGCTGAGCAGGATCAGCCCCCGGTTGTCGGTCAGCCAGGCCGTGATCGTGCCGTCCGCGTCGTCCACCGTCGGAGCGTTACCGGGCAGGAACCTGCCCAGCATCGCCAGCACCACGAAGGCCAGTCCGGCGAAGCCGCCCCATCGCAACTCGTGTCGCTCAGTCATGGGGAAACACCTCCAACATGCACCACCCCGATGTGGTGCATCTACTGCTGATAGTGCCCCGTTCCGGCCCGGATTCAAGACCCCGGTACGGCCGGCAGGAGCACCTGTTCGGGGGCGCCTTCGCAACCCTCCGAAGGCGCCCCCGACGTGGTCTACAGCAGCACGGTCGCGAGGGCTTCGTAGCCGGGCAGCAGGTCGATGCCCTCGTGCCCCAGCAGCTGGATCGCGACGTGGTCGGCGCCCGCGTCCAGGTGCGCCTTCAGCCCCTCGGCGACCTCGACCGCGGAGCCGTGCAGGACCATCGCGTCGACGAGCCGGTCGCTGCCGCCGTCGGCGAAGTCGGCCGGCGTGAACCCGAGCCGCTCGAAGTTCCGCGTGTAGTTGCTGAGCTGCAGGTACGGCCCGAGCCGGTCCCGCGCCGTTGCGCGGGCGATCTCCGGATCGGTCTCCAGGACGATCATCTGCTCCGGCGCGAGCAGCACGCCGCCGCCGAGGATCCGGCGCGCTTCCCGCGTGTGCTCCGGCGTGGTCAGGTACGGGAGTGCCCCGGCCGTCCGTGACCCGGCCAACTGCAGCACCTTCGGACCGAGCGCGGCCAGCGCCCGCCGGTCGACCGGGACCTTCGCGTCGTCCAGCTCGTCCAGATAGTTGACGATCGTCGCGTACGGCGACTTGTACTCGCCGGTGGCCTCGCGGTGCCCGATCCCGACGCCGAGCAGGAACCGTCCCGGGTGCTCGTCCTCGAGCCGGTGGTACGACGCCGCGACCTCGGCGGCCGGCGACTTCCAGATGTTGACGATGCTGGTGCCGACAGCAATCGAACTCGTTGCGGCCAGCAACACCTCGGCGTCGCGCAGATCGGCGCCCGGGGAGCTGCCCAGCCACAACGTGCCGTACCCGGCCTGCTCCAGTCCGGCCGCAAGCTCCGGGCCGTACTGTTGGGCTCCGTGCCAGACCCCGTAGCGTCCCAGTTCCATCGCCACGCCGTGCTCCTCTCCTCGAACGTCCTCGAACCTGCGGACCCGGGGCGGTTCGGGCGCCGTCTCCAAGCATCGCCGACGGCCACGAATGCCCGTCAATGATCGTTGTCACGTCAAGGTGGCTTGCGGTCCGCGACAGGGCCGTATCCGGTCGGTAGCCGGCTGTTTCCGAACCGCGTTCGACGGACCGGAAATGCCGTTCGGCAAGAGCGGAGGCATTGCCGAATTGCTTCCGTTGGATTACCACCGGGGTACGTGCAGGGTGTCGAGTCACGATCAGACCATCCGCTCGGGTGGTATGAACCTTTCCGGCATACACTCGGCAGCGACCTGGCAACCACCCCTCAACCGCCGGGCCGCGGACACAACGACGTGGGCCGCACACCTGGATCGTGAAAGAAGGGCAAGTTGTGAAGGTCGGAGTTCCCAAGGAAGTCAAGAACCACGAGTACCGGGTGGCGATCACCCCGTCCGGGGTGCACGAGTTCGTGCGCGGCGGGCACGAGGTTCTGATCGAGCAGGGGGCGGGCGACGGGTCGCTGATCCCGGACGCGGAGTACGTCGCCGCCGGGGCCCGGATCGTGCCGGAGGCGGACGACGTCTGGGCCGATGCGGAGCTGGTGCTCAAGGTGAAGGAGCCGGTGGCGGAGGAGTACCACCGGATGCGCAAGGAGCAGGTGCTGTTCACGTACCTGCATCTGGCCGCGAGCCGGGACTGCACCGACGCGCTGGTGAAGTCGGGGATCACCGGAATCGCCTACGAAACGGTTCAGCTGCCCGACGGCACGCTGCCGCTGTTGGCGCCGATGAGTGAGGTGGCGGGCCGGCTCGCACCGCAGTCCGGCGCGTACCACCTGATGGCGCAGGGCGGCGGCCGCGGCGTACTGCTCGGCGGTGTGTCCGGCGTCCACCCGGCCCGCGTGGTGGTCCTCGGCGCCGGTGTGTCCGGGATGAACGCGGCCGCCATCGCGCTCGGCATGCAGGCGCAGGTGCAGTTGTTCGACCGCAACATCGCGCGGCTGCGGCAGGCCGACCAGATCTACCAGGGCCACCTGCTGACGATCGCCTCGAACGCGTACGAGATCGAGAAGGCGGTGCTTGAGGCCGATCTGGTCATCGGCGCGGTGCTGGTGGTCGGGGCGAAGGCGCCGAAGCTGGTCACCAACGACATGGTCCGCCGGATGAAGCCGGGCAGTGTGCTCGTCGACATCGCGATCGACCAGGGCGGCTGCTTCGAGGACTCGCGGCCGACCACGCACGCCGACCCGGTGTACAAGGTCCACAACTCGCTGTTCTACTGCGTCGCCAACATGCCCGGTGCGGTCCCGAACACGTCGACGTACGCGCTCACCAACGTGACGCTGCCGTACGCGATCGAGCTGGCGAACCTGGGCTGGCGGGAGGCGCTCAAGCAGGACCACAGCCTCGCGCTCGGGCTGAACACGTTCGACGGGCACGTCACCTACGGCCCGGTCGCCGAGGCGCACGACCTGCCGCAGCTGAAACTCGACGAGGTGCTGGTCTGAACGACATCGCGCGGGCGGTCGGCGCCTACCTCGACCACCTCACGGTCGAGCGCGGCCTGGCCGCCAACACGCTGGCGTCGTACCGGCGCGACCTGCGCCGGTACCGCGGCTACCTCGCCGACGCCGGGATCGAGAGCCTCGGCCGGATCACCGAACCCGTCATCAGTGATTTCCTGATGCGGCTGCGCGAGGGGGACGCGGACCATCCGCCACTCACCGCGTCCAGTGCGGGACGGACCGTGGTGGCGGTGCGTGGGTTCCACAAGTTCTGCGTACGCGAGGGTCTGACGGCGGTGGATCCGGCTGCGGCCGTGAAGCCGCCGGTGCCGCCGCAACGCCTGCCCAAGGCGCTGTCGGTCGACGAGGTCACCAGAATCCTGGCTGCGGCTGCCGGCGCCGACGCTGAGCCTGGCGTACTGACAACGCGGGACGCCGCGTTGCTGGAGTTCCTGTACGGCACTGGGGCCCGCATCTCCGAAGCGGTGGGGCTGGACGTCGACGACATCGACCTGGACGCCGGTGCGGTGCTGCTGCGTGGCAAGGGCAGCAAAGAGCGAGTAGTACCCGTCGGCACGTACGCGCGCGACGCATTGTCGGCGTACCTGGTCCGTGGACGACCCGATCTGGTGTCACGGGGTCGCGGTACGCCGGCGCTGTTCCTGAACGCCCGCGGTGGTCGTTTGTCCCGGCAGAGTGCCTGGACAGTACTGCGGCGCGCGGCGCAGCGGGCCGGTATCGCGAAGGAGATCTCGCCACACACGCTGCGGCACTCGTACGCGACGCATCTGCTGGACGGCGGCGCCGACGTCCGCGTGGTCCAGGAACTGCTCGGACACGCGTCCGTGACGACCACCCAGGTGTACACACTCGTCACGGTCGACAAGCTGCGCGAGGTCTACGCGACGTCTCATCCGCGGGCGCTGTCGTCCTGACCCCGGTGCGAGGGGTTTGGGAACGATGTGCAATCATGCGATCACGGTAGGTGACTCGCCGAGGTTGATCGGCCGGGTTCGGAGCTTTGTCGACAAACCACCCCACCCCGGTGCGGAGTGGCTCGTTGAGAGTGCTTGAATGCACGCTTACAGTCGCATGCGTCGCCCGTATCGGTTGAAAGGTTTGACGAGTCATGAACGAGTCGACATTCCCGGGCACCGAACACGTGACGGGCCACCTTCCGGGACATGTCTCGGAGCCGGTCCGGCCGATCAGCGCGCCGCCCGTGTCCCAGCCGGCCACACCGTCGACCCACCAGCCGACACCGGAGCCGACACCGCAGCAGACACAGCAGCAGATGCCGCAGCAGACACAGCAGCAGTACCCGGCGCCGGAGCAGCACCAGGCGCCCCCGCAGTATCAGGCGCCTCAGCACCAGGCACCGCAGCACCAGGCACCTGAGCACCAGGCACCTGAGCCGCACGCCACGCAGTACCAGCACGAAGTTCAGCACCAGTACCAGCAGCCCAGCAGCCCGCCCCGCCCGGCCCCCGCGCCGGCGCGAACCCTGCCCGACAACTATGCGGAGATGCCGAAGCCGACGGCCAAGCTCACCGCGGAGGACCTCGCACCCGTGAACGATCCGAACGGCCCGCGTCACAAGATCGGGCCGACAGGCCGGCCAGTGCCGGACCTGCCGGAGCCGCAGCCGCCGACCAAGACCGGCCCGGCGCAGGTGATCGCGATGTGCAACCAAAAGGGCGGCGTCGGCAAGACCACCACGACGATCAACCTCGGCGCGGCGATCGCCGAGACCGGTCGCAAGGTGCTGCTGATCGACTTCGACCCGCAGGGTTCCGCGTCCATCGGTCTCGGCGTCCAGCCGCACAACCTGGAGCTGTCGGTCTACAACCTGCTGATGCAGCGCGACATCACCGCCGACGAGGTGATCCGGCCGACCAACGTGCCGAACCTCGACCTGCTGCCGGCCAACATCGACCTGTCCGCGGCCGAGGTGCAGCTGGTCCAGGAGGTCGCGCGCGAGTACACGCTGCAGCGCGTCCTGGACCCGATCATCCCGAACTACGACGTGATTCTGATCGACTGCGCGCCGTCGCTCGGCCTGCTCACCGTGAACGCGCTGACCGCGTCGAACGGCATCGTCGTGCCGCTGGAGTGCGAGTTCTTCGCGCTGCGCGGGCTGGCGATGCTGACCGACACGATCGCCAAGGTGCAGGACCGGCTGAACCCGAAGCTGGAGATCGTCGGCATTCTCGGCACCATGTTCGACGGGCGGACGACGCACGCTCGGGAGGTTCTCGACCGAGTCGTCCAGGCCTTCGACGAACGCGTCTTCCACACCGTCATCCGGCGTACGGTGAAGTTCCCCGAGACCACGGTCGTCGGCGAACCGATCACGACGTACGCCCCGTCCTCGTCCGCAGCCACGCAGTACCGCGATCTTGCCAAGGAGGTGCTGGCGCGTTGTCCCGCCGGGTGAGCCTGCCAGGTGCCAGTGAACTCTTCGGGGGTACGGCACCGAAGCAGACCAGACCCGAGAAGCGCACCACCACTGACGGACCGCCGGACACCGTGCGGTCCCGTACGACGGTCGTCGAGGACCGGAAGTCGAGTGGTCGGATCCGGCACGACACGAAGATCACCGTGTACGTGACGGAGGAGGAGCTGCTCGGCCTGGAACAGACCAGACTCGCGCTGCGCGCGGAGCACGGCCTGTCGGCCGACCGAGGGCGGATCGTCCGCGAGGCGATCGACGTCCTGCTCGCCGATTTCGTCGACCACGGACCGGACTCGGTGCTGGTGCGGCGCCTGAAGGCGTCGGAGTGACCGTGTCCTCCTCGGACTCCTTACCGCTGGATCTCGGAACCGACGCATCGGCACCTGTTGCCGATGGCAAGGGTTTCAGCGTCCACCTGGTGAACTTCGAGGGGCCGTTCGACCTGCTGCTGCAGCTGATCGCCAAGCACAAACTCGACATCACCGAGATCGCGCTGTCGGTGATCACCGACGACTTCATCGCCCACATCAAGGCGCTGGGGTCGGAATGGGACCTCGACCAGACGTCGGAGTTCCTGCTGATCGCGGCGACGCTGCTCGACCTGAAGGCGGCGCGGTTGCTGCCGAAGGGCGAGGTCGAGGACGACGAGGACCTGGCGCTGCTGGAGGCGCGGGACCTGCTGTTCGCGCGACTGCTGCAGTACCGCGCGTTCAAGCAGATCGCCGCGCTGATGCAGGACCGGATGGCGCTGGAGGCGAAGCGGTTCCCGCGCGCGGTCGGCGTCGAGCCACGGTTCGCCGAGCTGTTGCCCGAAGTACTCCTCGGGATCGACCCGGCCGGGTTGGCGGCCCTGGCGGCGAAGGCGATGGCACCGAAGGACGACGTACCGGAGGGGGTCTCGCTGGCCCACCTGCACGCGCCGGCCGTCACGGTCCGCGAGCAGGCCGAGGTGATCGTCGACCGGTTGCGGCGGCAGCGCAGTACGACGTTCCGCGCGCTGGTGGCGGACTCGCCGGACACAGTGACCACGGTGTGCCGCTTCCTGGCGTTGCTCGAGCTCTTCCGGGAGGCAGCCGTGGCTTTCGACCAGGTGACGCCGCTCGGCGAGCTGACCATCCGCTGGACCGGCGCCGACGAGGGCGAGATCTCCGTCAGCGACGAGTTCGACGAAGAACTCAAACCCGCCGACGAAACCGGCGAAGCGCCTCGGGTCGACGACGACATCGACTTCCTCGAACCCGGCGAATCGCTCACCGCCCCCGACGAACCTCACCCAGACGAGCCTCACCCAGACGCCACCGCCCCAGACAACCCCGCCCCAGACAACCCCGAGACGGCAGACCAGTGACCACTCCCAACCCCAACCCCACCCCGGACCAGCCGTCCGCCCCCGCGCACGCCGACACCGTGGCCGAGGACACCCCGGACACCGGCCTCCCGGCGACGGACGGCGTGGACGCACCCGCCACGGACGGCATGACGGTGGATGGCTCCGACGCCGAGGACGGCGCCGACGCGACGGCCGACGACGGTGGGGACGTGGCTGTTGGTGGGAGCACGGAAGGTGACGGGGAGAACGAGGATCACCTGCCGCCGGGGCAGACTGCGGTGCCGGTGGGAGAGGAAGTGGTCATCGACGACGACACCATGCGTCGTGCGCTCGAGGCGATCCTGATGGTGACCGACGAGCCGCTGCCGGTGCTGACCCTCGCCCGCGCCGTCGGCCGCCCGACCCCCGACGTGGCTGCAGCGCTGGCGGAGTTGGCAGCGGAGTACACCGAGCAGGGCCGCGGGTTCGACCTGCGCGAGGTAGGCGGTGGCTGGCGGTACTACACCCGCGTCGAGGCCGCGCCGTACGTCGAACGCTTCGTCCTCGACGGTCAGCAGGCGCGCCTCACCCAGGCCGCCCTCGAAACCCTCGCCGTGGTCGCGTACAAGCAACCGGTCAGCCGCGCCCGAGTGTCCGCGATCCGCGGCGTGAACGTCGACGGCGTCATGCGTACCCTCGTCGCCCGCGGCCTGGTCGAGGAGGCCGGCTCCGACACCGAGTCCCAGGCCACGCTGTACCGCACCACCTCGTACTTCCTCGAGCGCATGGGCATGCAGTCCCTCGACGACCTCCCCGAACTGGCCCCGTACCTCCCCGAGATGGACGACATCGAGGAAGAACTGGCCGCCCAAACCCTCCCACCCGCCACCCCGGCCGACACGGAGTCCTCGGACACGGAGTCCACGGACAGGGAGTCCACGGACAGGGAGTCCACGGACAGGGAGTCCACCGACGCTGGGGCAACCCCCGTTGTACCGGCGGACGACGACTCCGCAGACGAGGCGCCCGAGGACAGCGAGTCCACGGACACTGAGTCCACGGACAGCGAGTCCACGGACAGCGAGTCCACGGACAGCGACTCCACGGACAGCGAGCCGGGCGACGCCGTACCGGCGGATGGTGAGTCCACGGCTGCGGTTGTGGTGAGTGAGGTGCGGAATGGGGGATGAGGGCGGGGTTCGGCTGCAGAAGGTGCTGGCGCGGGCCGGGGTGGCTTCGCGGCGGACCGCCGAGATCATGATCGAGGAGGGGCGCGTCGAGGTCGACGGGCGGGTGGTGACCGAGTTCGGGGTCCGGGTGGATCCGGAGCAGGCGGTCATTCGCGTCGACGGTGAACGGATCCCGCCGGTCAGCGCGAACGTGTACCTCGTCCTCAACAAGCCCCGCGGCGTCGTCACCACGATGTCCGACCCGCAAGGCCGTAAGTGCATCGCGGACTTCGTGGCGGACCGCCCGGAGCGGCTGTTCCACATCGGCCGGCTGGACACCGACACCGAGGGCCTGCTGCTGCTCACGAACCACGGCGAGTTCGCGCACCGGCTCGCGCACCCGTCGTACGAAGTCTCCAAGACGTACGTCGCGGAGGTTCAGGGCAACGTCAAACCCGCGGTACTGCGTCAACTCCTGGACGGCGTCGAACTCGACGACGGCCCCGCCCGCGCCGACACCGTGAAGATCGTGTCGACGGTCCCGGGCCGCACGCTGGTCGAGATGAGCCTGCACGAGGGCCGTAACCGCATCGTGCGCCGCATGTTCGACGCGGTCGGCCACCCGGTGAAGCGCCTGACCCGTACCGCGATCGGCCCGGTTCGCCGCGGCAACCTGCACACCGGCGAACTCCGTGAGCTGACCACCCAGGAACTCGGCCAACTCCTGGACCTGGTCGACCTCTGATCGCCGGCCCGCGCCGAGTAGGTGTGTCATCTCGACAGGAGGTGTCCTCGCCCAGATAGTGCACCTGAGTCGGCGCGTACACCGTCTCGGTGGTGCACTACCTAATGAGAGATGACCCACTACTCGCCGGAGAGTTGGCCGTAGTCCGTGGTGTCTTCGTAGTAGCGGGCGTGGAGCGTCTCGGTGATGGTGCGGTTCACCTTGCCGAGGCCGCGGATGACGGTGGCGGTGCCGTTGGCGTGGCCGAACTCGTACATGAACGTCGCGCCGGTCTCATGGTCGATACCGATGAGCCCCGTCTTCTGACCGCAGTCGTCCGCGACGAGCGACTCGAACCCCTGCCACGTGCCACGCCGAACCACCTTGACGACCGGCTGACCCGAGAGCGGGATCCGGATCGTGTACAGCGCACCGCCGCGCGTTGTGGCGAGGAACGTGTCGTACGTCGCGGTCTGGCTGATCAGCGCCATCGTCTTGACCGCGCTGAACCCGGTGTACGTCGCCTTCCGGGCGAACGCCGTCTCACCGCTGACCGTCCACCGCAGGATCGTGTCGCCGAGGAGGGCGTACGCGTTCTGCCGCACCAGTGTGTTGTTGCGGTTGAACCGTGAGCTCTCGATGTACCGCACGTCGCCCCAGCCGCCGCCGATCGGCGTGCGCTTCACCGACCCGGGAACGACGTCACCGTTCCAGCTCTCCGCTGTGTACGTCAGCAGGTACAGGCTGGTCCCGAGGACGACGTACTGCCGGCGGTTCTGAGACACCCCGTCCTGGCCGACCTGCAGACCGACGGCGCTGACCGCACGGGCCTCGTTGTCCGGCAACAGATCCTTGCCGCCCCAGCCGCTCGGGCTGGCACCAGGCGGCACTACGCCTTGAAAGTTGCGTCGGATGTGGTCACCACCGTCGGTGGTCGACATCATCGCCACCTGGCAGTACGTCGGCACCTCGCCGGTGCGGGCGCTCGCAGGTGTGGTCTGTGCTGCCAGGCCCCCTGCAGCGACCGTGAGACCGAGCAGAGCCGCGGCAGAGTTCTTGATCTTCATTCACTCTCCGTAGAGTCGGGAGCCCGCCTCGGGGCTGCCGGGGTAGTAGCGGAACGAGGTCTTGTCCTCGGGCGCAAGCAACTGGTCGCCGATGCGGCCCAGACCCTTGATGACGGTGGCGGCGCCGTTGGCGTGGCTGACGGCGTACAGGTAGCCGCGCCGGGTGTCCCTGTCGATGCCGAGCAGCAGCGTGCTCTGGTTGCCGCACTTCTCCGCGATCAGAGTCTCGAACGTCTGCCACGTCGAGGTGCGCACCTTCTTCACCACCGGCGTCCCGCGGAACGGGATCCGGATGGTGTACAGCGCACCGCCGCGCGTTGTGGCGAGGAACGTGTCGTACGTCGCGGTCTGGCTGATCAGCGTCATCGTCTTGACCGCGGAGAACCCGCTGTACGTCGTTTTGCCGCGCCAAACGGACCCATCGACCGCCCAGCGCGTGATGACGTCGCCCTGCAACGCGTAGCTGTGGGACGTGGACTTCTCCAGGTAGGTCTGGTCCGTCCAGCCGCCGCCGACCTTGGTCAGCTTGTGCGACTCCGGGTCAAGTTGACCTGTGGTGTTGTCGGTGACGTACCGGAACCGGTACAGCTCGGTGCCGAGCACCACGTAGCCGCTCTTGGCCATCCCGGCCGGCGGGTCCGGCTCCCAGCCGACCGAGGTGGCGAGCCGAACCCGGTCCACCGGGAACAGCCCCTTCGGACCGACGCTCGGCGGCGCCGCCGTGATCGGTGCGGTCGCAGTGATCCGCTGGAGCTTGTGATCGCCCTGCACGGTTGCCGTCCCCAGCGTCATCGAACAGGCCGCGCCGGCCCGTTCGGGAGCAGCCTGCGCTGGTACGGGTACCAGCGCCGCCGCCGTCATCGCCGCAGCCAACGCACCCGCGGCGATCCGTCGCCTGATCATCCAGCCCCCTTCGAGGAGTTGTGTCACTCACTCGATGCAGACGGTCGCCGAAAGGTTAGGCCGAAAGGTCAGCGACGACGCTGACAGACTGCCGTGCGCTCAGCAGCCGATGAGCCGGCATCTCCACCCGAACCTCCAGCCGCGGGTGGACACCGACAGCGAGCAGGCGCGCGTATCCGGTCATCGGGATCCTTCCGTGATCAAGTCACGGTGCACGGCGGCGGCCTGTCGGTGCGGGCATCGATGGGATAACGCCGGGCGACGGCGCGCTGCGACAGTGCCCGGTTGTCGGAGGTGGGCCGTAGTGTGGGTGATGTGAACCGGCGAATCTTCGGTCTGGAGAACGAGTACGGCGTCACCTGTACGTTCCGCGGGCAGCGGCGACTGACCCCGGACGAGGTGGCGCGGTATCTGTTTCGGCGGGTCGTGTCCTGGGGGCGGAGCAGCAACGTCTTCCTCCGCAACGGGGCGCGGCTCTACCTCGACGTGGGCTCGCACCCGGAGTACGCGACCGGCGAGTGCGATTCGGTCACCGACCTGATCGCGCACGACAAGGCCGGTGAGCGGATCCTCGAGGGCCTGCTGGTGGACGCGCAGAAGCGGCTGCACGACGAAGGCATCTTCGGCGACGTCTACCTGTTCAAGAACAACACCGACTCCGCCGGGAACAGCTACGGCTGCCACGAGAACTACCTGGTCAGCCGGCACGGTGACTTCGCGAAGCTGGCCGACGTGCTGATCCCGTTCCTGGTCACCCGCCAGCTGATCTGCGGCGCCGGCAAGGTGCTGCAGACGCCGCGGGGCGCGGTCTACAGCGTCAGCCAGCGGGCCGAGCACATCTGGGAGGGCGTGTCCAGCGCGACCACGCGGTCCCGGCCGATCATCAACACCCGCGACGAGCCGCACGCGGACGCCGAGCGGTTCCGCCGGCTGCACGTGATCGTCGGCGACTCGAACATGTCCGAGACCACCATGCTGCTGAAGGTGGCCAGCACCGACCTGGTGCTGCGGATGATCGAGGCCGGCATCGTGATGCGCGATCTGACCCTGGACAACCCGATCCGGGCGATCCGCGAGATCAGCCACGACATGACCGGCCGCCGCGAGGTCCGCCTGGCCAACGGCCGGGAGGCGAGTGCCCTCGACATCCAGACCGAGTACCTGACCAAGGCGCGTGACTTCGTCGACCGCCGTGAGCTCGGGACGCCGGCCGTGGAGCGCGCGCTCTCGCTGTGGGAGCGGACGCTGAAGGCGATCGAGTCCGGCGACCTGTCCGGGATCGAGCGCGAAATCGACTGGGTGATCAAGTACCGGCTGATCGAGCGCTACCGCTCGCAGAACAACCTCGGCCTGGCCAGCCCGCGAGTGGCGCAGCTCGACCTGGCGTACCACGACATCCACCGCCCGCGCGGGTTGTACTACCTGCTCGAGCGCAAGGGCGCGGTCACCCGGGTCGTCGACGACCTGCGGATCTTCGAGGCCAAGTCGGTGCCGCCGCAGACCACGCGGGCCCGGCTGCGCGGCGAGTTCATCAAGCGCGCCCAGGAGCGGCGGCGGGACTTCACCGTCGACTGGGTGCACTTGAAGCTCAACGACCAGGCCCAGCGCACCGTGCTGTGCAAGGACCCGTTCAAGTCCCACGACGAGCGCGTCGAGAAACTGATCGCCAGCATGTGAGCCGACCGCCCGGTACGGCGAACAGCCGGCCGGGTGGGCCCGTCGCCGCGGACGGCGACGGGCCGGACGTCACTCGTCGTCTGGGCGCTTGCGGCCGGGCTGCTCGTCAGGCGCGAACTTGATCCCGAGCGCGGCGGTGAGGATCAGCGCCAGGCAGGCGATGATGGCGAGGTTGTCACCCATCATCCCGTGCGGGGTCCGAATCGCCGGTCGGATCAGCAACGACATGATCAGCAGACCGATGCCGATCCGCAGCAGGATCCTGGCGGCCGTTCTCGTCATGGCTGAACCCTACGACCGCGCCGCTTGCGCGCTCGCCTCGTCGTCGGCGAGGTGCGTCAGCGGTGGGATTTCCTCGTTGAAGAAGCAGGCGGTCCGGTGTCCCGCGCCGATGTCCTCGAGCGGCGGAGCCTCCGTGCGGCAGACGTCCTGGACCAGCGGACAGCGGTTGGAGAACACGCAGCCCTTCGTCGCGGGCTCGCCGGTCAGCCGCTCGGAGCCGCCGCCCTCGGCGTCTCGCTTGCGGACCAGGACCGGGTCCGGGACGGGGATCGCCTGGAGCAGCATGTGCGTGTACGGATGGCTGGGGGTCTTGATCAGCCTTTCGACCGGGCCTTCTTCGACGATGTGACCGTAGAACATCACCGCGATGCGTCCGCCCTGCGCGAAGTACCGGACGACCCCGAAATCGTGGCTGATGAACACGAATCCGATGCCGCGCTCACGCTGGAACGACAGCAGCAGGTCGAGGATCGCAACGCGCATCGACACGTCCAGCATGCTGGTCACCTCGTCGGCGACGATCAGTTTCGGCTGCAGACTGATCGCCCGGGCGATCGACGCCCGCTGTCGCTGGCCACCGGACAACTGGTGCGGGTACCGCTGCAGGAACGCCGGCGTGGCATCCAGCCCGACCTGCTGCAACAGTCTGAGCATCTCGTCCTGGACGGTACGGCGGTTCGCCAGTTTGTGCCGCAGCAGGCCGGGGGCCAACGTACTGCCGATCGTCAGTCCCGGGTTCAGCGAACCGTACGGATCCTGGTGCACCATCTGCACGCGACGCCGCCAGTCCGTGCGCTCCTTGCCCTTCAGGCTCGCGATGTCGCTGCCCTCGAAGGAAATGCTGCCGCTGCTGGGTTCGTGCAGCCCGGCGATCAGCCGGCCCAGCGTGGTCTTGCCGCAGCCGGACTCGCCCACCAGGGCCACGATCTCGCCTTCGCCGGCGGACAGGTCGACATTGTGCAGTACCGGCCGGCCGGTGCCGGTGTCGTAGGTGTGCGTCACGTTCCGCACGTCGAGCAGGCTCATGCCTTCGACACCTCCATCGGGACGATTTCTCGGTTCGCGACGTGGCAGGCCACGAGGTGGCCGCCGCCGTCGCCGAGCAGTGCGGGCTCGGTCTGCCGGCAAAGGTCCTCGACCGACCTGCACCTCGGAGCGAACCGGCACCCGGCCGGCAGGTCGGCGAGATTCGGCACCGCGCCGCCGATCGGCCGCACTGTGAGGCCGGCGTCCAGCACGCTCGGGATCGCGTTGATCAGCGCTTCGACGTACGGATGGCGGCGTTCGGCCTTGAAGATCTCCTCGACCGTCCCGGTCTCGACCAGACGCCCGGCGTACATCACCGCGACCCGGGTGGCCACCTCGGCGACGACCGCGAGATCGTGCGTGACGAACACGATCGTCACCCCGAGATCGCGATGCAGATCCTTGAGGATGTCGATCACCAGGCGCTGGTTGAGCACGTCCAGGGCCGTGGTCGGCTCGTCGAGGATCACCACGGACGGTTTCAGCAGCAAGGCGACGGCGATCGCCACGCGTTGCTTCATCCCGCCGGACAGCTGGCTCTCGAACGCCTTCCAGATCCGCTTCGGAGGCAGTTGGACGAGTTCGAGCAGGTGCTCGAAGTGTTCGCGGCCCGCCTTCAGGTCGGGGAACACCTCGGGATGCGCCTGCAGGATGTGGTCCACCTGCGCGCCGATGGTCACGACCGGGTTGAACGCGTTCATCGCGCCCTGAAAGACCATTGCGAGTTCCGCACCGCGCAGGGCGTTGAGTTCGCGCTTCGACATCGCGACCATGCCGCGGCCGCGGAACCTGATGTCGCCGCCGATCACCCGGCCGGGCTGCGGCACGATCTGCAGCATCGAGTACGCCAGGGTGGACTTGCCACAGCCGGATTCACCGACCAAGGCGTAGATCTCGCCGGCGGCGACCGAGAGGCTGACGTTATCGACGGCGCGCACCGAGCCGGCGCCGTCGCCGAAGGCGACCGTCAGGTCGTCGATCTCGAGCAGGGTCTGGTCTTCGGTGTGCATGTTGTTCACTGGACACGCAGCCTCGGGTTGAACACGCTGTCGAGCGCTCGGGAGAAGAACACGAAGGCCACCTGCAAGATGACGATCGCGGCCATCGGGGAGAACAGGTAGAACGCGCTGTCGGTGGTGTACAACGCTCCCTGGGCCATCGCCAGGTTGATCATGATGCCCCAGTTGTTGCCGCTGATCGGAGCGATGCCGAGCAGGAACAGACCCACCGATGCGTAGATGGCCCCGGTGATGGCCAGCAGGAAGTGGATCGCGACGTACGGCCCGACGTTCGGCAGCAGTTGCCGTCCGACCATGTTGCCGAGCGAGACGCCCTGCAGCTTGGCGGCTTCGACGAACTCCCTGCTGCGCAGACTCATCGCCTGGGACCGGATCGCCCGGGCCAGCCCGGCCCAGGCGGTGATCGACAAGATGAAGGCCAGCACGACCGGGTTGGTCGTGTTGATCACGCTGGCGAGCACGATGATCAGCGGTAGGCCGGGGATCGTCAGGAAGATGTCGGTGATGCGCATGATGACCGTGTCGGCCACTCCGCCGACGTAGCCGGTCAGCAGGCCGATCGCCACGCCGATGAAGACCGTGATCACCGCGGACAGCACGCCGACGATCATGATCGGCCGGGTGCCCACGATGATCTGGGACAGCACACCCTGACCGAGCGAGTCGGTGCCGAGCGGGTGCTCCCACGACGGCGCCAGGTACGCCTGGCTCGCGTCCTGCTCGTTGCCCACCTCGACGAAGATCGGGCCGAAGACCGCTGCCAGGCAGTAGATCAGCACGATCGCGCCGCCGATCAGGGCCCCCTTGTCGTGGCGCAGGATCCGCCACAGGTCGCTGAGGAATCTCATGCCATCGAACCTCCTGCCGGCAGCACTTCCTGATCGGAGTCGGCGGGCTGGTCGGTGGCGCGGGCGCGCGCGGCCGGATTGGCGATCCGCGGGTCGACCAGCGGGTAGAGCAGGTCGACCAGGAGATTGGTGATGATCACCGACACGGTGATCAGCACGAAGCAGCCCATCATCAACGAGTAGTCGCGTTGGCCGACCGACTGGATCATGTAGAACCCGATGCCCGGGTACTGGAAGTAGGTCTCGATGAACACCGAACCGCCGAACATGAAGCCCACGGACAGGGCCAGCTGCGTCACCATCGGCAGCATCGAGTTGCGCCCGACGTAGGACTGGGTGATCCGGCGATCGCTCAGTCCGCGGGACTCGGCCGCCCGGACGTACTCCGCGCCGAGCACCGAGACCGCGCTGCCCTTCATGCCCAGCGCCCAGCCGCCGAACGACGTGATCACCGACGCCGCGATCGGCAGGATGGCGTGGTAGAGCACGCTGATCAGGTACGGCCCGTTGAACCCTGGCGTGACGTCGACGCCGTACGCGCCGCCGGACGGGAACACCTGATAGACGCTGGTCAGGACGTAGAGCAGCGCGATCGCCACCAGATAGCTCGGTACGGCGCTCAGGAACGAGACGACGAAGGTCATCGCCTGGGAGAACCGGCTGTTCTGGAACGCGGCCATCACCGCCCCGACCGCGATGCCGATGAGGAAGCTGATGATCAGCGACACCGCGACCACCATGATCGTCCAGGGCAGCGCCTCGGCGATCACTGCCACCACCGTGGTCCCCGGGTTGGTGATCGGCCGGCCGAGGTCGCCGCGGACCGCGCCCCACACGTACCGCAGGTACTGCTCCCAGACCGGAGCGTCCGGCGTCACGCTGTAGATGGCGTTGATTCGTTGCTGGATCTCGACCTCGCTCAGGCCGCCCTGCATCCGCAGCTGAGCTTCCAGCGCTGCCATCGGGTTGCCGGGCATCAACCGGATCATGAAGAACGACAAGGAGATGACGATGTAGATGATCAGCAACGACATCGCCAGACGTTTCAGGACGTAGGAAACCATCAGCGCCTTCCGGGGTCGGGGCAGTACCGATCGGCACCCGCGGGCGGGTGCCGATCGAACCGTGAAGGACTACTTGGGAGTGATGTAGCCCTGCTGCATCGCCAGCGAGAGGCCGCCGTTCATGTCCGCGCTGATGATGTCCCACAGTTCACTGGACTTGTTGTCGCCCAGCGGCGGCCAGTTCGTGAACTCCTTGGTGGAGAACGGGAACTGGTAGACCTTGGTCGCGTACCAGATGTAGGGCACCTCTTCGTTGACCATCTGCGCCCAGTTCCAGACCTGCTTGTTCATCTCTTCGCCCGGTTCGACGGTGCGCACCTGCTGGTCGATGGTGCTGACCACGTCGACCTCACCGAGACCGGGAACGTTCTTCTTCGGGCCGAACCCGATCCCGCGCTTGCCGGCGTAGTTGCCCAGCCGGGTGAAGTTGTAGCCCGGGCCGAGCAGGGAGTTGTACATCGCGATCGGGTTGCTGCCACCGACGAACGCCATGCCGGCCTGGAAGTCGCCGTTGTGCTGGTCGGCGTCCTGCTGCGCCCCCGAAGTCGCGTTCACCTGGGACTTGATCCCGAACGCGGTCAGTGCCTTGGCCGCGGAGTTGAACGACGTGACGATGTCGGTGGTCTCGGCGTTGGCGGTGAAGGTCAGCGTGAACGGCTTGCCGTCCGGCTTGATCCACTGATCGCCCTTCTTGGTGAAGCCCTCGCCCTGCAGCAGTGTGGTCGCCTTGGCCAGGTCGACCGGGTACTTGTTCAGCTTCTCGAGCTGCTCGGGCTTGAGGTAGAGCTTCTCGAGCGTCGGCGAGATGCCGGTGATGACTTCCTTCCAGGTACCACCGGCCGCCTCGTCGGTGCCGTACGCCGCCTCGCTGATCTGCTGCCGCGGGATCACGTACGCGAGCGCCTGGCGGACCGCCTTGGAGTCCAGCGGCTTCTGGTTGCTGTTGAAGACGATGGTGAACCCGAAGCCGAGCGGGAGAGCCGTGTTGGACTCGGGGGTCGACTTCCAGCGGTTCAGGATCGGCGGCGGCATGTACACGTTGGACAGGTGCACGTTGCCGCTGAACAACTGCGGGTAGACGGTCTGCGTGGCCCCGTTCAGGTACCGGATACCGGCGAACTTGATCTTGTCCGCGTCCCAGAAGCCGCTCCACTTGACCAGCTTGGCTTCCTTGGTGGTGATGTTCTCCAGCTGGAACGGCCCGTTGCCGATCAACTTGTCGACCTTCAGCTGGGCCAGGTTCTTGAACGCGTCACCCATCCGCTTGAACTCCGGCAGCTTCGCGGCCTGCTCCGGATTCTGCTGCAGCGTGCGGAAGTACTTGACCACGTCCTGCTTCAGTTCGTCGGTGACAAGCTTGCCGTAGACGCTGGAGGGGTACGGACGGATCGAGTTCAGGATGTCCAGTTTCGCCAGGGACTCCGGCTGCCCTTCCTTGAGGGTGAAGGCAACCGTCTTCTCGTCCACGATGTCGACACCGGTGATGTCGCTCCAGAACCCGTCACCGCGCAGCCCGTTCAGGATGGCGGTGTCGTGCAGGTCCTTGCTCGTCACCGGCGTGCCGTCCTGCCACTTCGCGTCGTCGCGCAGGTGAACGTTGAGCTTGCCGTTCTCGACGGCCCACTTGTCGGCCAGCTGCGGGATGAACTCGGTCAGGCTCGGCGACTTCACGATCGCCAGCCGCATCGAGATGAAGTCGTTCTGGATGCCGAGCTGGTTCACGTTGTACGGGTTGTAGGACCACGTCGTACCCCAGCTGCAGCACGGGAAGAACGTGAGGAACTTGCTGGAGTCGCCTGCCGAGGCGGGGCCGCCGGCATCTTTGCCGGAGTTCCCGGCGGGGCTTCCGCCACCCGCCGTGCCGGCGGTGCAGGCAGCCACCAAGGTGACCACCAGACAGACCGAGACCAGGGCTAGCAAGCGCTTTCTGGCGCGACAGATCACTCGCGGCAACGTCATGTCGATCCTCTCGACCGGGGCGGGCGTCGGGCTTTGATCTTGCCGAGGTTGAGCGGTTTAGTAAAGAGTATGGGGAAAGGATGATGTTCGCGAGCCGGACGCGTTTGTTCGAGCAACTGCCATCGCCCGCCGATCGTGACGACGCCGTCGTGCCGGCCGGATCGCGGCTGTCGACGTGGCGTGGCGTGACGGAACAGTGATGCAGGCGGCCGGTCCCGTGGTTGATCGCGCAGGCTAGGGTGGTCCGCGTTGTTGACCGGAGGCGATCGGCGCGTCATGACGCCGGGATGGTTCGA
Organism: Kribbella sp. NPDC048915; assembly: GCF_040649595.1. Classification (NCBI taxonomy): domain Bacteria; kingdom Bacillati; phylum Actinomycetota; class Actinomycetes; order Propionibacteriales; family Kribbellaceae; genus Kribbella; species Kribbella sp. NPDC048915. Next base: position 21,855 of record NZ_JBEZFT010000087.1, read on the forward strand.
GGTGCTGGTTTCGTGCGCAAGTTGTTGACACTCGTCGCGGTCGCGGCGCTGGGTGTGTCCCTGGCGTCCTGCGGCTCCGAGAAGGACGAGTTCGGGGCCGGCGGTATCAAGGTCACGTCGGACTTCGGGCAGAAGCCGACCGTCACCCATCGTGACGGTGAGCCCGAGAAGGGGCTGGTGACCGAGGTCCTCAAGGAGGGCGACGGCCCGGTCGTGAAGAAGGGCGAGCTGCTCACCGCGAACTACCTCGGCCAGATCTGGCGCGACGGCAAGGTCTTCGACAACTCCTACGACCGCGGTGCGCCGTCGTCGTTCCCGATCGGGGTCGGCGGCGTCATCTCCGGCTGGGACGAGGGTCTGGTCGGCAAGAAGATCGGCAGCCGGGTGATGCTGTCGATCCCGTCCGACAAGGGCTACAAGGAGACCGGCAACGAGCAGGCCGGCATCAAGGGCGACGACACGCTGATCTTCGTCGTCGACCTGGTCAGCGCGGCCGGTAACGACACCCCGCTGGACGCCGACCCGGTCACCCCGTCGGCGCCGACCAAGATCAAGGTCAGCGGCCCGCTGAACGCCGAGCCGAAGGTCACGGTGCCGGCCGGCACCAAGCCGCCGGCGAAGCCGGGCAAGCCGGTCGTGTTCGCGCAGGGCAAGGGCAAGCCGATCGAGAAGGGCGACCAGCTGATCGGCCGGTTCGTCATCTACGACTACGCCGGCAAGAAGCAGGCCAGCACCTGGGACGCGCAGCCGGCCACCGCGCAGAGCCCGGGCCAGCCCGCGGCCCCCACCGACCAGCTCCCGACGGTGGGCCCGACCAACGGTCAGGCCGGTCCCCTTGACGGCTTCGCCAGCATTCCGGTCGGCAGCCGCGTGCTGGTCGAGCTGCCCGCCTCCAAGGACCAGGCCGGCAAGCCGGTCAACGCGTTCGCCGTCATCGACGTTCTGAACGCCTTCCCGGCCCCTAAGCAGACCGGGCAGTAAGCAGCCACTCGAAGGACCGGCCTCCCCGCGCGGGACGCCGGTCCTTCGTGCGTCCGCAGCAGCTCACCGCGTCCGCCGTACCGGCCGGGTACTGAACCAGCGATTCGACTCGGCGGTGAAGCTGAGCGCGATCGCACTGAGCACGGCGAAGACGTGCAGACAGCGGATGACGGCGAACGTGACGAAGCCGACCGACCAGTCCAGCGCCCCGAAATCCCCGTCGTTCACCAGCCAGGTCACCGGGCCGATGATCAGCGAAGCGATCCCCACCGTGCCGAGCAGACCGGTCAGCAACCAGCGGGCCCAGCGCACGCCCGGCCGGAAGTAGCGGTCGACCACCACGAACAGCCCGCCGTAGACCATCGCCCGGAACGCGATCTGCACGAGCACCCCGCCGACGGACGCTCCGTCGACGAGCGCGCCGAGAACACCGAGGACGGATTCGGCGACCCCGGCACCGATCGCCGCCAGCCACAAGGCGGCCGCACCACGTACCGCCAGTGGCGGCTCCGGCCGGGCTGCGGGTCGACGGGTGCGTTCCGAGATGCTTTCCATACGACCACAGTCGCTGCGCCGGGCCGCGAGTTCAGGAGTACTGCGACCCCACTCCAGGTGGTGGTACGTCTACCAGCCCCGCCGCGTGCCGTCCCGCCGCTGCAGCAGCTTCGAAGTACGCGCGGTCCTCGTCCAGCGACCGCCCCATCGTCGACAACCGTACTGGTGCGGCCTGCATCGCGTCGTACAGCCCGTCGACCCCGACACGCACCACCCGGTGCCGTGCCTTCAGCGGCTCCGCAGCGTCCCGTACGGCGTCACCGAAGTCACCAGACAGGTCCGGTACGACGACGTCGGCCGGCTGGAGCGCTACGCGGCCGTACGCGGTCAGGCTGTGGTGCGAGATACCACGGTGGCGCGGCCGTGGGTCCGCCTCGGAGATACGGAGGGACGCTACGGCCCGCCCGCCCAGCGTGCCGATCGCGTTGACCGCCTCACCCGACTGCACGCCGGAGAACCCCCAGCGCGTCCCAGTGCCCAGGTTGCCCGGCCCCTGTGTGATGACGACGAGCTCCGCCGCCAGCACGTGCACAGCCGTCAGCAGCCCGGTGTGCACGGTGACAGCCTCCCGGTCGCCGCCGTACGCCTGTCCGACGGTCACCGTGGCGTGCAACCAGCCGGCGTCCCGCAGCGCCGACACAGTCCGCGAGAACGCGAGCGGCAGCGCACCACCGTCCGTCATCACGTACACCACTCGGGTGTTCGGCCGCGCCTCGAGGACGCCGGCCACCACAGCAGGCAGTGCGGAGTGCAGGTCCGCCACGACAACCGGCGTACCGACGAGGTCGTCCGCGTCCCGCAGTACGTCGTGGTCGGGGGAGTCCTGCTCGTCGGCGCCGAGCACCATCGCCTGCAGCGGCGTGTACCGCGCCTTGACCAGATGCCCGCGCTCCGGCGGGTCGTCCGGCAGCCGGTCCGGTACGGCGACCACCAGGGCGTACCCACCTGTGCCCAGGCCGCGGTCCAGTGCGCTGACGTTCAGCAGGACGCGATCGCCCGGCACCGGCGTACCGACAAGGTCCGGGTAAGCCAGCGCGCGCACAGCCTGTGAACCGACCGTCACCGTCAGCTCGAGCGCACCCGCCCAGCTCCGGCCGATCTCGTGCACGACACCGTCCCGCCATCGAATCACACGCCGACTGTAGTCGGTCGAACCCGTGTTCGAAGTTTCGGTGTGAATTGGCGGGTTTTGGCCGCCCGGAGGCCGTAAGGTGGTCGGGTGTCGGCGCGGAAAAGTGAGCGACTGCTCAACCTGGTCATCTGCCTCCTGGTCGCGCGCACGTATGTGACCAAGGACCGCATCCGTGAGGCCGTCGAAGGCTACGCGGGGCAGACCGACGACGCCTTCGAGAAGATGTTCGAGCGCGACAAGGACGAGTTGCGCGACCTCGGCATCCCGATCGAGATGGGTACCCTCGACAAGTTCTTCTCCGACGACGTCGGCTACCGGATCCGCCGGGACGTCTTCGAGTTGCCCGAGGTGCACCTGGAGCCGGACGAGGCCGCCGTCCTCGGCGTCGCAGCGCGCGTATGGCAGCACGCCGGGCTGTCCGAGGCGACCACCTCCGCGGTGCTCAAGCTGAAGGCGGCCGGCATCCAGACCGACCAGTCGGCGCTGAGCGCGATCGAGCCGCACGTCGGCGCGTCCGAGCCGGCGTTCGACCCGCTGTGGGCCGCCGTGGTCGCGCGGCAGGCGGTGCGGTTCCAGCACCTGCGCAGCGGCGCGTCGGAGCCCACGACGCGCACGCTGGAGCCGTGGGGCATCGTGTCGTGGCACGGCCGCTGGTACGTCGTCGGACGGGACCGCGACCGCGAGGCGACCCGCATGTTCCGGCTGTCGCGGATCCGCGGCGACGTGAAGACAGTGGGGGAGCCGGGGGCGTTCACCGTCCCGGAGGGCACCGACCTGCGCTCACTGGTCACCGAGCTCGCGCCGCCGCGGCCGACCTCCGAGGCGAAGGTGCGGGCGCGGACCGGCTCGTGTGTCAGCCTGCGGCGTCGCGCCAACGCCATCGAGCCCTACGAGGACGGCTGGGACCTCCTGCACGTCCCGTACGCCGACGCGTCGGTGCTGGCCGAGGAGATCGCGTCGTACGGGCCGGATGCCGTGGTCGAAGGACCGGGCGACGTGCTGGACGGAGTGCTCTGGCGGCTGCGGGCGGTGGCGGGCGCATGAGCAACGCACGTGACCAGGTGCAGCGGCTGCTGGCACTGGTGCCGTACCTGCGCGAGAACGACGGCGCCCGGGTCGAGGACGTCGCGAAGGAGTTCGGCGTCAAGCCGAAGCAGATCATCGCCGACCTGAAGGTGCTGTGGTTCTGCGGGCTGCCGGGTGCGCAGATGGGCGACCTGATCGAGATCGACATCGAGGCCGCCGAGGGTGACGGCGTCATCCACATCAACAACGCGGACTACCTGGCGCGGCCGTTGCGGCTGGCCGCGGCGGAGGCGCTCGCGCTGCTGACCGCGCTGCGTACGCTGCGGGAGGTCACCGCGGGCGCGGACCGGGACGCCGTCGACCGCGCGATCGCGAAGCTGGAGCGAGCGGCGGGGGAGGCGGCCGCGGCGAGCGAGGGCGCGGCGGCGCATGTCCACGTCGAGCCGGCGGCGCCGGAGATCGCCGAGATCGTCAACCGCGGGCTGGCCACGAAGCGCCGGCTGCACCTGACCTACGACGTGCCGTCACGCGACGAGACCACCGAGCGCGACGTGGACCCGATGCGGCTCGTCGTGTCCGAAGGGCGCACGTATCTCGAGGCGTGGTGCCGTCTCGCGGAGGACGTGCGGCTGTTCCGCCTGGACCGCATCGCCGGCGTCAAGCTCCTTGACGTACCGAGCGAGCCGCCGCCCGAGGCGACACCGCGCGACCTGTCGAACGGGATGTTCCAGCCGTCGGAGCGGGATCTGCTCGCGACCGTACGGCTGGCTCCGCCGGCGCGGTGGGTCGCCGAGTACTACCCGAACGAGTCCGTCGAAGAGGGTCCGGACAACTCCCTCGTCGTCAGACTCCGGGTCGCCGACACCGCATGGCTGCAGCGCCTGGTGCTCCGCCTCGGCGGGGCCGCCACGGTCCTCGATCCGCCGGACCTCACCACCCAGATCGCCGCCACGGCCCGCGAAGCCCTTGCCGCCTACGACGACTGACTGAGCTGCTTTTCCAGCGGCGAGCGGAAGCGGGGAGTCACGCGGACGCCGGCCAGCCAGCTGGTCCAGCGGTCGGCCTCGGTGTCGACCATCTCCTTGGTTTCGGCGCCGACGTCCTCGAGCAACTGGTACCGCACCTCGCCCGACTCGGGCTGTCCCCACGCACCGATGATGCGGCCGTCGGCCCAGATGCTCGGGCCGATGTTGCCGGTGTTGTCGAACAGCTTGGACTTGTGCGGCCCGAGGAACCAGTCACGCTCCTTCCAGCCCATCGGCGTCGGGTCGAGCCCCGGCAGGAAGGCGACCCACGGCTCGACGGGCACCTCCGGTGCCTCGTCACCGGGCAGCACGTACCCGACCTGGCCGTCCAGATCGACCTCCACCGCCTCGACCGCGGCCAGCGCCTTCCGTGTCTGGCCCAGCGTCCACCCGGCCCACCACTGCAGGTCAGCCGTCGTACCGGGACCGAAGGACGTCAGCCACGCGCGGGCCAGCGTCACCCGCGCCTCCTCCGCGGCCAAGGCCTTGCCGAAGCCGTTCGGCAGCCAGTCAGCGACGGGCGACCACTGGTGCTGTCCACTCAGCCACGTCCCCAGGGGGCGTCCGCGCACGATGCGCCCGTCGGCCGCGAGTTGGAACAGCACGCGGCTCGTCACGTAGGGCTGAGCGCCGTACGACTTCCCGGCCGCCAGATTGAGCCGGGTCCGCAGCCGCGGCTCGTCCGCGGCGAGCTCCTGCGCCGTGGCGGAACCACGCAGCGCCAGCGCGGCCGCCGTTGACTCCTCGACCGAGGCCAGCCATTGCGCACAGGCGCCGGCGTCCTCGGCAACCTCCGACTCGAGCAGATGCTTGATCAGCAACTTGCGCTGCTTCACCGCGATGTCGTTCGTACACGCCGCTTGCACCACCGGCGCGAACGGCGTCGGTACGACGAACACCGTCCGCCGCATGCCCAGCATCCGGATCAGCGACCGCTCCTCGTACAGTGCACGCTCCGTAGCCGCGACCTCACTCCCCGGCACCCGCGCCGCGACGCTGAGATGCACCGTGGCCGGATCGGTGGCGTGCAGCGCGACCATCGACGCGGCCGCCTCGACCGGATCGGCCGCCTGGCAGCCCGCCCCGAGCCGATGCCGCCGAGCGAGCCGCGTTCGCCGCTCCTCGATCCCGATCCGCACCATCCGCGCCCTCCGACCCGCCTCGACCACACCGTTCCCCGCCCCCTGAAGCCGCAGTGCACGTCCGGCGCAGCCACCGGCCGCCTACGCACGGTACGACCACCGCGAGACACTAGGTTTTACCATCACGTTCCGACACCGTTGTCCACTCTGACGCACCGCGGAACGTGGGTGACGGCCTGGAAGAGGTTAGGCTCCTCGGTATGTACTGGTTCCTGCTCTTCCTCGCGGTGGTGGCGGTGTGGCTGCTCGTCCTCGCCCTGCTCGCGTGGAAATTGTGGGGCCAGGGCAAGGCGCTGACGCGTGAGTTGGTCGCCGCTCAGTCCAAGCTGGAGGCAGCGCAGTCCGCGGCCGCGTCTGGACAGACCCGTGAGGACGCCGACACCCCGGCGTAGTATTCGGCCACGAACTCAGGCTCGAGTCCCGAGCTGATGTTGGAGAGGGAGTATCGACATGGCAGCACCGCTCATCGCTATGCCCCAGGGCGCGGAATGGCTGATCATTCTCGCCATCGTCGTGCTGCTGTTCGGTTCGGCCAAGTTGCCGGCGCTGGTGCGGCAGCTCGGCAAGTCGAAGAAGATCTGGGAGGAAGAGGTCGGCCCGAAGAAGAAGGACAAGGAGCTGACCGAGGACGCCTCGCAGCAGCCGGCCCAGCAGGCCGTGCAGCAGACGCAGGCCCAGCAGCAGAACCAGGTGAACGGCCAGGGCGACGGTCTCCCGCCGCACACGGCCAACTGAATCGAACGTTTCACCAGTGTCGATGGTGAAGTTCGGGCGGCGGAAAGAGAAGAAGGAACGCCACCCGAGAGACCCAGAGGGTCGGATGACCCTGCGCGAGCACATCGTCGAGCTCCGGAACCGGCTGCTCGTCAGTGTGCTCGCGATCGTGATCGGTACGGTCGTCGGCTGGATCTTCTACAACCAGGCCTTCGACTTCCTGACCACGCCGTTCGTGACGAGCGTGGCCGAGATGGCCAAGGACGCCGGCCAGACCAAGACGCCGCAGCTGACGTTCCCGGGTGTCGGTAACGCGCTGACCTTCCGGATCAAGATCTCGGCCCTGTTCGGGCTGATCCTGGCCGCGCCGATCTGGCTGTACCAGCTGTGGGCCTTCGTCGCCCCCGGCCTGCACCGCAACGAGCGCAAATGGGCGTACATCTTCTCGGCGATCGCGACTCCGCTGTTCGCCGCCGGCATCGCGGTCGCATACTGGACGCTGCCGAAGGGCATCGAGATCCTGCTCGGCTTCACCCCGCTCGACATCCAGAACCTGGTCGAACTGCCCGACTACCTGGACTTCGTGCTCCGCACGATGCTGGTCTTCGGTGTCGCGTTCTTGATCCCGCTGGTCGTGGTCCTGCTGAACATGGTGGGCGTCGTACCGGCGTCCGCGCTCGGCAAGTTCCGGCCGTACATCATCTTGGTGATCTTCGTGTTCGCCGCCGTCGCGACGCCGTCTGGTGACCCGTTCACGATGTGCCTGCTGGCGATCCCGATGTCGCTGCTGTTCTTCGTCGCGGAACTCATCGCGCGCTTCAACGACCGCCGCCGTGCCCGGCGTTCGCAAGAACTCCTGGCGGACTGAGTGCGGCGGGTCGCGCTGGTGGTCAACCCCACCAGCGGTCGAGGACGCGGTGCGCGGATCGCACCGGTGGTGCGGGAGCGGATCGCCGCCGCCGGCCTGACCGTCGACGTCCACACCACGACCTGCGCGGCGGACGTCGGCCGGCTCGCCGCCGAGGTGGTCGCCTCGGGGGCAGACGCGGTCGCGCTGATCGGCGGCGACGGCACGATCCACCTCGGCGCTCAGGTGCTGGCGAACTCGGGCATGCCGTTCGGCGTCATCCCGGCCGGTACCGGCAACGACTTCGCCCGGAGTATCGGCGTACCGCTGAACGATCCGGCCGCCGCGGCCGACCTGGTGGTCGCCGGCCGGACCCGGTCGGTCGACCTCGCGGTCGCGAAGGACGAGTTCATCACCACGGTCGTGGCCGGCGGTTTCGACTCGCTCGTCAACAAGCGCGCGAACGAGCTGAGCTGGCCCAAGGGCAGCTCGCGCTACACCGTCGCGACGCTCGCCGAGCTGCGCACATTCAAGCCGCTCGAGTACGTCGTCACGGTCGACGACGAGGTGATCGAGACCAAGGCGATGCTGGTCGCGGTCGGCACCGGCCCGACGTACGGCGGCGGCCTGCACATCTGCGCCGGCGCCCGCATCGACGACGGCCTGCTGGACGTCACGATCATCGAGCCCGTCTCGCGGCTCACCCTGCTGCAGCTGTTCCCGAAGCTCTCGAAGGGCACCCACGTCGGCCACCCGGCGGTTCGCGCTCTCCGCGCACGCTCGGTACGCATCGACTCGCCGGGTATCACCGCCTACGCAGACGGTGAGCTGCTCGGCCCGCTACCGGTCGACGTCACGATCGCCCCGGCCGCGCTCACCGTGTTCGCCTGAGTTCTCTACGCATCTGCACCACTAGATGATTGATGCACGGCCCGAAGGGGTGCACGCTCGACAGTTAGTGTGGTGCGGGGTGGGTGCGTTCGGTGTCTGATTCACGCTCAGCTGTGACCCCTGGCACAGGCCCCGTGCACCCCATCCCGGGGCCTTGGACAAGCAATAACCAGTCCACACCCACCACAACCTGTCCAACCCCCCGACTTCAGCCCGCACGCCGACCGGCGCAGCCAACCACAGCCAGCCTCATACGAACGGATAACCCCGCCAGTTGGGGGTTCTCTGCTGGTATACCGACGAAGAACCCCCAATTCGCGGGGTTATCCGCTCGTATGCCGTGCCGCGGATCAGCCGGTGGTGGATCAGCCGGGCGGTGGTCTGGTCAGCGGTGATCTGGTTGGCGCTGTTCGGCACGAGGTGATGGTGCGACGTGGCGCCGCGGGGTCGTGACGTTGCGTGGGATGGCGGTGTGGGGCGTGGGTGGCGTGGGTCGGTGGTACGGCGTGGCGTGGGGTGCTGGCGTGGCGTTGCGTGGGGTGGGGTGCTGGCGCGGCGCGGCGCGGCGCGGCGTGGCGTGGCGTGTGGCGTGGTGTGGGCGTAGGGGTTCCCGGTTTCCGGGTCTCCCCCGCACGGTGGGTTCACCCATCGTGTTGTGGGTTCCGTACCCTTCACACGGGTCAGGAACAGGTCGGCAGAGCACACGGCTGATCGGCGGG
>NZ_JBEZFT010000088.1:0-30880 GCF_040649595.1 Kribbella sp. NPDC048915
GGAGCCGACACCGGAGCCGACACCGGAGCCGACACCGGAGCCGACACCGGAGCCGCCCCGGGGACCGACACGGGGACCGGCACGGGGACCGGCACGGGCGCTGACTCGGGAGCGGCAGCCACGTCGCCGAGCGCGTCCAGCGCGTTCGGTGCACCCAGCGCGTCCAGCGCGTCCAGGACGGGCGGCGCCTCGAGTACGGGCGGCGTGGCGGGCACGGGCGGTGCGTCGAGTACGGGCGGCGGTGCGTCGAGTACCGGCGGTGCGTCGAGCACGGGCAGTGCGTCGAGCACGGGCAGTGCGTCGAGCACGGGCGGTGCGTCCAGTACCGCCGGTACGTCGAGCACGGGCGGCGTGGCGGGCACGGGCTTCGTCGCCGAGCCGTTCGATGAGGAACACGCCCGCCTCGAAGAGGCGTACCTGATGGACTCCCACGGCTGGGAACCCACGCCCACCGACGCACCCGGGCAGCCCCCACTCGACGACACCTTCGCCACAACCCAGCCCGCACCACCCCAAAAGCCCAGCCACGCCGGTGACCGCGACACCGCCCGTGACACCGACCGTGACACCGCCCGTGACACCGACTGTGACACCGACTGGGGCATCGATTGGGACGCCGACCAGGACGCGAACGCGGACGCGGAAGTCGGCCCCGTCGGCCCCGTCGGCGCGGGCGGGGCCGTTGATGCGGGTGCACCCGTGGACGAGGACACGTTCACCCGCCGCGGCCTGGCCGCGACGCTGACGGCCCGGCTGGCCGCGATCAAACACGACGCGCACCGCACCGGCCTCGGCGCCGGCTCCACAGGCCGCGGGCGAGCCCGGCACACGCTGTATGTGCACCTGACCGACCTGACCCTGGCCACCGGCACCGGGGTGCTGCGGGTCGAGGAACTCGGACCCCAACTGGCCACCCAGTTGACCGAACTGCTCGGTCACGACCATTTCGTGGTCAAACCGGTCATCGACCTGCACGACCAAGTCAGTGTGCACAGCTACGAAATCCCCGACCGGATCCGGGAACGGGTCCGGCTGCGGCACCCGGTGGACATGTTCCCGTTCAGCGGCGCCGAGGCCACTGTGCGGATGGACCAGGACCACATCGTCGCCTACGACCACACCCGCGCCCGCGACCGCGGCGCCGATCCAGAACCACCAGGCAACCAGGCCGACCAGAATGACCAGGCCGACCGGGCCGACCAGGCCGACCGGGGTGACCGGGGTGACCGGGGTGACCGGGGTGACCGGGGTGACCGGGGTGACCGGGGTGACCGGGGTGACCGGGGTGACCGGGATGACCGGGATGACCGGGGAGGGCAAGGGACCCAGCCCGGCCAGACGAGTGTGGACAACCTGATACCGCAAGGCCGACTGCATCACCGGGCCAAGACCTTCGGTGGCTGGCACAACCGGCGCCTGCCCAGCGGGGCCGTCGCCTGGGTCAGCCCGCACGGGTTCCGGTTCGTTGTCGACCACACCGGCACACACCAACTCCCACGCAACCGAACCGGCTAACGCCAGTGCCCGCCGCATCGCCCGGACGACCGACCAAATCAACCAAGGTCGTCGCCGGGCGATCAGGCATGTCCTCGTCCAGAAGGCCATCCGTCGGGTCACGGACGTGGTGCAGGAACCCCTGGCTCATCCCGCACGACCAGCAACCAACGGCCGGCGCGGCAGCGAATGGTCGGCACACCGACGAGCGGCCGGCGCGGCAGCGAATGGTCGGCACACCGACGAGCGGTCGGTCGGGGGAGCGAATGGTCGGCGCGCCGGCGACCCGAGCGCGCGGAACGGATCTGCCCTGCCGACCGAACCCGAGCTCGACCGCCGCCGCCCGGCACCACCGCCCGGCACCACCGCCCGCCGTCACGACCTCCACCAAGCACGCGAACCCGCCCGGAGCACAGTCAGCGCCGCGAGCCGAGGTCCCGGAACGGCCCCGCCGGCCGCGGACCGAACCCGACCTCGTACCCCGCCTCCTGGCACCACAGCCCGGCATCACGACCTCCACCGAGCACCCGGACCCGGCCCAGGCACAGCCGGATCCGATAAGGAAGAGCCATGCCTGCTGCAGACCGAACCCGAGTTCGAAGGCTCTAGCCGAGCTCGGCCGCCGCTGACTGGCACCGCCGCCCGGCGTCACCACCTTCACAAAGCATGTGGACCCGCCCGGAGCACAGCCAGCGCAGTTGAGCCGAGGTCCCGGAACGGCCCCGCCGACCGCAGACCGACCCGATCTCGGACCCCTCCTCCTGGCATCACAGCCCGGCGTCACGACCTCCACCGAGCACGCGGACCTGACCCGAGCACAGCCGGCACCGGCGCGCCGAGAGCGAAGACGGCGCTGCCGGCCGCGAACTGCCCCCACCCCCAACCGACCGCCTCACCCCTGACCCACTGCCCCACAAACCCACAAACCGGGGCCGCGCCCGCGCGCCGGTGACCTTGAACAGGAAATAACCACTCCACACCCACCAAACCCTGTTCACACCCACCGATAATGCCCGCCCCCGAGCCACGACATCGGTTGCCGGACGAACGCTCCCACTGCACGCGCCATGGTCGCACGGCGGTCGGGACTGCACTCGGATCAAAGGTGCCCGGGACGGGATTCGAACCCGTATGCCTGTGAGGGCCGCGAGGTTTAAGCTCGCTGCGTCTGCCGTTCCGCCACCCGGGCGGGAGGCTCCGGGGACGAGAGTACTCGTTACTGGTAGACCTTCCGGGGGTACACGGCGTGGGCGCCGGCGACGCGGTCGAGGAAGAGCTTGCCGCTGCAGTGGTCGATCTCGTGCTGCAGGGCGCGGGCCTCGAAGGCGTCGGTGGTGATCGTGACCGACTCTGTCGTCCCCGGCAGGACGCCCGAGACGGTCAGCCGGGTCGCGCGCTTCACGTCCCCGGTGAAGTCCGGAACCGACATACACCCCTCGCGCCCCTTTTCGTTCCGCGAGGCCTCGACGACGATCGCGTTGCACAACACGAAGACGCCGTGACAGGTGCGGGTCTTCGGGTGCGCGGACACGTCCAGCGAAAACATCTGCGCGGCCACGCCGACCTGCGGCGCGGCCAGCCCGACACAGCCTGGCGAAACCCGCATCGTCGCCACCAGGTCCGCCGCGAGCTGGATCATGGCCGGATCGAGCGGGTCCACGACGGCGCCTTCCATCGCCAGCACCGGATGGGGTGCGCGGACGACCTCGAGCACGTTGCCGGGGGCGGACAGCGCGTCGGGGGACCAGTCGGTGATCACAGCTGATCGCTCTCGGCCGGGCGCAGGGTCACGCCCACGCCGAGTTCGTCGGCGGCGACCTCGAGTGCGCGCGTGAGCGTGTCGAGTTCGGCCGTCGGCGGCAGTTCGACCTCGGCGGTCAAGACGTACAGGCCGCCGCTCAGCCGCGTCGTCAGGTCGGTGACGGTCCCGCCGACCGACGCGATCATCCGCGTCACGACCGCGACGATGCCTGGCCGGTCCGCGCCGTGCACGCTCAGCATGTACGGCGGCCCGATCGGCGCGTGCTCGTGCTCGGGGCCGACCTTGCGGACCGTGATGACCAGCTCACCGCGCAGCGGCTCGAGCGCTTCCTTGACCGCGTCGTACGGGCCGGTGCAGACGATCACCATCGCGAAATGCCCGCGCAGCAGCGTCATTGTCGAGTCTTCGAGGTTGACCCCGGTACCGGCCAGGGCCTCGGTGACGTCGGCGATGATGCCCGGGCGGTCCGGGCCGATGACGGTGACGGCGAGCTGACTCATGCCCGGCAACCTACCGCCGACCTAAGTACCGAATCGCATCGACTTCGGTATCCGGACACCCGCACAACCCCCGGACATCGCTTACCCACCGCTACATTCGTCCCATGAGCGAGCGCCGTACGACCCGGAACTGGGTGGTGGACAGCGTGTCGTTCGTGCTCGCGGTCCTGCTGGCGCTGCTGATCTACGCCGAGGGCAAGAACGACCCGGTGCCGTCGGCGCTGCTCGCGCTCGACTTCTGGTCCGGGATCGTGCTGTGCCTGGCGCTGTGGTTCCGCCGCCGCTGGCCGGTGCAGCTGACCCTGCTCGCGACCGCCGCCTCGGTGTACTCCGAGGCCGCGGCCGGACCGCTGCTCGTGCTGATCATGACGGTCGCCGTGCACAAACCGTGGCGGACGTCGATCTGGATCCTCGCCCTCAACATCGTCGCCAGCGCCAGCTATCTGCAGGTGCGGCACAAGCCGGAGTCCGAGTGGGCTCTGCAGCTCACTCTCGGACTCGCCCTGTACCTGGCCTCGGCCGGCTGGGGGTTCTACATCCGGTCCCGTCGCCAACTCCTGCAGACGCTGCGGGATCGTGCGGACCGTGCCGAGACGGTGGCGAGGCTGCGGGCCGAGCAGGCGCAGCTCCAGGCCCGTGAGGAGATCGCCCGCGAGATGCACGACGTACTCGGGCATCGGCTCTCGCTGCTCAGCGTGCACGCCGGCGCGCTCGCGTACCGGCCGGATGCGTCGACCGAGGAGGTGTCCGCCGCGGCCGAGGTCATCCGCGCGAGCGCCCACCAGGCGTTGCAGGATCTCCGCGAGGTGATCGGCGTACTGCGGGCTCCGGTCGGCGAACTGCCCCAACCCGCGTTCGCGGACCTGCCCGCGCTCGTGGCGGGCTCACGCGCGGCGGGCATCCCGGTCGAGCTGAACCTCGACGCCCCCGGCGCGTTGCCGGAGCACGTCGGGCGTACGGCGTACCGCATCGTCCAGGAAGGTCTCACGAACGCGGTCAAACACGCACCGGGCGAACCGGTGACGATCACCGTGACCGGTGCCCCGGGCAACGGATTGTCGGTCGAGCTGCGCAACCGCGCACCGAGCCGCGCCCGCGGCGACGGTCAAGGATTGAAGGGGTTGCGCGAACGCGCCGCCCTGGTCGACGGACGGATCGAACACGGCCGCACGGCGGACGGAGACTTCCGGCTCTTCGCTTGGTTACCGTGGCCGGCATGACCATTCGGGTACTGATCGTCGACGACGACCCCCTGCTCCGGGCCGGGCTGAAGCTGATGCTGGGCGGTGCCGAGGACCTCCGCGTGGTCGGCGAGGCCGGCGACGGTACCGGCGTACCGGGGCTGATCGACCGCCTCGCCCCGGACGTGATCCTGATGGACATCCGGATGCCCGGCATCGACGGCCTGACCGCGACCGAGACGGTACGGCGGCGCCCGAACGCGCCCGAGGTCATCATCCTGACCACCTTCGACGCCGAAGAACACGTCCTCCGCGCGCTCCGCGCCGGCGCCGCCGGGTTCGTGCTGAAGGACACCCCGCCCGCCGAGATCGTCGAGTCGGTACGGCGGGTCGCGGCCGGTCAGCCCGTGCTCTCACCGGCCGTCACCCGGCGGCTGATCACCCACGTCGCCGACAGCGGCGAGGACGACCGCAAGGCCAAGGCGATCGCCCGGCTGCAGGAGCTGAACGACCGCGAACGCGAGATCGCCGTCGCGGTCGGCGAGGGCAAGTCGAACGCGGAGATCAGCCAGACGCTGTACCTCAGCGTGCCGACCGTGAAGACGCATGTCTCCCGGATCCTGACCAAGCTCGACCTGAACAACCGGGTCCAGATCGCGCTGCTGGTCCACGACGCCGGCCTGCTGCACGAATAGCAGACCGGATGAGAAGACCGGGCCTCCGGCGAGTTGGAGGCCCGGTCGATCAGGTGGGTTGCGAACCTACGACTGCGTCGCGCGCCGGAACTCCTCGTTCGGCGTCTGCAGGCTGCCCAGGCTGGTGACCTCGCGGCGGAAGAACAGCGCCAGGGTCCAGTCCAGGATGACGCGGGCCTTGCGGTTGAAGGTCGGTACCCGCGAGACGTGGTACGTGCGGTGCAGGAACCAGGCCAGCCAGCCCTTCACCTTCACGCCGTACAGCTGCGCGACGCCCTTGTGCAGGCCGAGGCTGGCGACCGAGCCGACGTACTTGTGCTTGTAGTCCTGCGGCGGCTGCCCGTCCACGACCCGGAGGATGTTCGCGGCGAGCTGGCGGGCCTGACGGACCGCGTGCTGCGCGTTCGGCGCGGTGAACGCCCCGGTGTCGCTGGTCAGGTCGGGGACCGCGGCGTTGTCACCGGCGGTCCAGGCGTCCTCGACACCCTCGATCCGCAGGTTCGGCAGGGCCTTGATCCGGCCCTTCTCGTCCAGCGGGAAGTCGGTGTTCGCGAGCGCCGGGTTCGCCT
The DNA here is from genome assembly GCF_040649595.1 of Kribbella sp. NPDC048915. NCBI lineage: Bacteria > Bacillati > Actinomycetota > Actinomycetes > Propionibacteriales > Kribbellaceae > Kribbella > Kribbella sp. NPDC048915. Next base: position 6,202 of record NZ_JBEZFT010000088.1, read on the forward strand.
TCACGCCGGCCGTCCAGACGATCGTGTCGGCGTCGAACTCGTCACCGTCGCTGAGGACGACATGCCCCTTCTCGCAGGACTCCAGCCGGGTCTCCAGCCGGATGTCCATGTTCCGCTTGCGGAGCTGGTCCACGGTGTACTTGCCGAGTTCCTCGCCGACCTCCGGCAGGATCCGCCCGGTCGCCTCGACCAGCACCCAATGCATGTCCTCAGGCTGGATGTTGTCGTAGTACCGGGTGGCGTAGCGGGCCATGTCCTCGAGTTCGGCGAACGCCTCGACACCGGCGTACCCGCCGCCGACGAAGACGAAGGTCAGCGCGGACTTGCGCAGCGCCGGGTCGGGCTGCGAGGACGCGACGTCGAGCCGGTCGAGGACCTTGTTCCGCAGGGCGATGGCCTCTTCGACGTTCTTGAAACCGGTGGCCTCCTCGGCCAGGCCGGGGATCGGCAGCGTCCGGGCGATCGAGCCGAGCGCGACCACCACCTGGTCGTAGGCGAGCTCGTACTCCGGGCCCTCCTCCGGCATCACCCGCGCCACCTTGTGCGCGTGGTCGATCGCTGTCACCCGACCGGTCACCACCCGGCAGCCCTTGAGGGTCTTGCGCAGCGGCACCACCACGTGCCGCGGCTCCACCGAGCCGGCCGCGGCCTCGGGCAGGAACGGCTGGTACGTCATCACCGACCGCGGGTCGACCACCGTCACCCGGATCTTGCCCTTCCGGGCGGCGCGACGCAGGCCGTACGCGGTGTACATCCCGACGTAACCGCCTCCGACGACGAGGATGTGCGGCACCTGGGCTGTCATGCGGTTCACTCTCCCTGAGTGGTTCTCCGACTTCATGTTCACTTCAACGCTAAGGGCTCGTGAAAGATTTCACAAACCCTCGCAGGAGTGATCTCACCCACCGAACGTTCCCCCACCCGAGGGACCTGTCATGTCCTCATGGTGAGCCCCGAACGCGGTACCCACCAGCCCCGACACGCAAGCGCTATGGCAGCCGATACACCGAGACGTGGGAGGTGGACTCGGCAGTGAACGGCGTACCGGCCCAATCGGCGTGCCGCGCCTCGAGGGTGAACCCCGCGAGCTGCGCCATCAGATCGAGCTCGGCCGGCCAGATGTAGCGGTGCGGCGTCCGGTGCAGTTCGGCGTCGGTACCTTCCCCGAAGTGGAAGTGGTGCGAGACCACGTGCTGCTGCAGAACGTCGTACGTGTCCAGCAGGATGTAACCCGGATCGGCGATGCCGACCGTTGCGGGCAAACCCGGTGGGAGGCGGCGCAGCTCGGGCACCCAGAGTTCGATCACGAAGCGGCCGCCGGGGGAGAGGTGCCGCGCGGCGTTGCGGAAGCACTCGACCTGCTCCTCCTGGGTGAGCAGGTTCGCGATCGTGTTGAACACCAGGTAGACGAGCGCGAACTCACCCGGTGCCCGCGTCGTCGCCATGTCGCCGTTCACGACCGGGATCTTGTCTTCGTCGACCTTCGTGCGCAGTTGGTCGATCATCGCGGTCGACAGCTCGATGCCGCTCACATCCACGCCGCACTCGGACAGCGGTACGGCGACCCGCCCGGTACCGATCGCGAACTCGAGCGCATGCCCACCGTCCGCGAGCTCCGCCAGCCGCCGCACGGTCGGCTCGACCACCTCCGGCGCGAACATCCCCATCCCCGGAGTGTCGTACCGCGCCGCGACGTCCACGTTCCACAACCGATTCTGCTCTGCTGCCTTCGACGCGTCCATGCGTCTCAACCTAGGGTGACCGGCCGTGATCGGCATGGGATTTAGCCCAGGAATACATCCATGGCCGATATATTTCCGCCGGCCGGCTTTTCGGGCGTGATTTCGGTTGGGGAACATCGGGGTGATTCTCAGATGTTGTTAAGGGTGGCCCCGTAGTATCTGGTTACGGCCCCGGATGTGGGTCATCAGGAGGAAATGATGCAGAGCAGTAACCCGGTGCTGAACCGGTCGAGTGCGTTCGCGCCTGGCCAGGGCCAGGCCTATCCGGGGGCCGCTCCGTACGGTCAGCCCGGCCCTTACGGCTACGGCGGATCGGGTATGCCGCCGCGCCCGCAGGACCAGATGGCTCCGGCCTCGAGCCGCCCCATGACACTGGACGACGTCATCGTGAAGACGGCGATCACCCTCGCGGTGGTTGTGGCGTCCGCCGCCGCGGCGTGGTTCCTGGTACCGGCGACGCTGGTCACGCCCGCGTTCCTGGCCGGTGCGCTGGTCGGCTTCGCGCTGGCCATGGTGGTGTCGTTCTCCCGCAAGGTGAGTCCCGCGCTGGTGATGCTGTACGCCGTGGCTGAGGGTGTCTTCCTCGGCATCGGCAGCAAGTTCATCGCCAACTGGGTCGGTGACCCCGGCATCATCGTGCAGGCGATCCTGGCCACGATGGTGACGGCCGGCCTGACGCTCGCGACGTACAAGTACTTCGCGATCAAGGTGACGCCGAAGTTCACCAAGATGGTCGTCATCGGCACGATGGGCTTCGCCGGCGTGCTGCTGATCAACCTGGTGCTGAGCCTGTTCGGCGTGCACACCGGGATCTCCGGCTTCGGCCCGATGGGGCTGCTGTTCGCCGCGCTCGGCGCCGGCCTCGCGGTGTTCAACCTGATCCTGGACTTCGACCTGGTCGAGCAGGGCGTCCGCCACGGCGCCCCGCAGAACGAGGCCTGGCGGGCCGCGTTCGCGCTGACCGTGACGCTGGTCTGGCTGTACTGGAACATCCTGCGGATCCTCGCGATCCTGCGCGGCGGCGACTGACCTTCGCGCAACGCGTTCGGAAGGGCCGGCCCACAACGGGCCGGCCCTTCCGGCATTTCCGGACGCAGACTGTCCGGTTCGAGCTCTACCGTGGGTCCCATGACCTGGTACGACGCTCCCTCGCATGCTGCCGGTGCTGCGTTGGTGGAGGAACTGACCGGTGCGCTGACGGACAGTGAGATTCGGGCCACCGGTGTGCGGGTCGGGCGGTCCGGCGCGGAGGACGCGGCGGGGGATCACGTGTTGTGGTGCGAGATCGAGGCGGCAGATCCCGCGGGTGTCCGGAGCTTCTGGCGGACCGTGCTCGGGTACGACGGCACCGACCAACTGGTCGACCCGCTGCGGCGGAATCCAGCGTTTTCCGTACGGCGTCTGGCCGGCGAGCGACCGCTGCGCAACCGGATCCATGTCGACGTGGTCCGTCCGGCGAACGCCGTCGACCGCGCACGAGCGGCGACCGGACGGACACCGACCGGACCGTACGGCGTGATGCTGCCCGATGACGAAGGCAACGAAGTCGATCTGGTTCCCGGTGATCCGCTCGACGGGACCAGCGACTGGCTCGCCCTCTTCGGTGCGATGACGTTCTACCCGACCTCGAATCCGGCGCCGCTCGTGACCGTTGCGGCCGAGCTGGCCGATGCCGCGGGCGTTCCGTTGATGATCGACGTCCGGCCGGAAGGGGTCGTCTTCGACAGTGGTAAAGACCAGTGGGAGGAAAACCCGAAGTTCCTGCCGCTGGCACAACAACTCGAGGCCGCGGCACACGAGCTCGGATTGCAGGCGGATCCGACGCGGTTGCGGTTCGTACAGTTCGGCATCGACGCCATCGACGTACCAGAGGTCCTGGCGTTCTGGGCGGCGTTACTGGGTTACGAACAAGATCCGCGTGCGGGTGTTTCGGACCTTTACGATCCGCGCCGGCTGAACCCGGTGTTGTTTTTCCAGCAAATGCAGGAGCCGCGGGAGCAACGCAACCGGATCCGGTTCGGTCTGACGGTCCCGGAGCCCACGAAGACCGTCGAGTCGGCGCTGGCAGCGGGCGGTAGGCTACTGGCCGAAAGCCCTTACCTGGTAGCGGATCCGGAAGGCAACGAAGTCGTCATCAATGCGTGAGAAACGTGAAAGACCTGCCCCTCCACCTGAAAGGGCAGGTCTTTCCGTTCGACTCCTTCGGTGCGGGTCAGCCCATTCGCCGGTGCGCTCGAACCAGGTCATACTCGTGAACGATGGCGGTCGCGTGCCCATGCGCGAGTTCGTACTCGCCGGCCAGCCACCTCACCCTGTCGTCGAAGCGCAGGAACGACGGTCCGTCGTTCATCAGCTGGAACCACTCGGTCATTGCGCGTCCGGTGCATCTGGGCACGGCCTCCACCAAACGCTGATGCGTCTCCTCGGAGTGGTTCAAGCCCATCTTCGCCTCCCGTCATCGGGTACCGCGTAGTTATCGACTGTGCACCACGCGGACGCCCGGAGGCAAGACTCCTGACACGTTTGTCCCCGCTCAGCGGACGGGCGCTCCCGCGGGCACGCCGTCCGGCTCGTGCTCCTCGACCCGGTCGACCTCGGCCTGCGGATGCCGGCGCCGATGCCGCAGCGCCGCCCAGCGTCCGCGCGGTCCGCGTTCCCGGCCGCCGACCTCGGTCGCCGCGACCTCGGTGCCGGCCTGGCGCGCGGCCTGGGCTGCCGCCTCCGCGATCGGCAGGATCGCCTCGCCGCGGAACGGCTCGGGGTGCACGAACGACTCCGGCCCGACCCCCATCGCGGCCGCCACCGACGGCAGCAGCGCGGCCGACGCGGCGGCGTACCCCTGAGCCGACGGGTGGAAGTTGTCGCGGCCCCACATCGACGGGTTGGTCCGGAACACCTCGCCGAGCAAGGAGCCCAAAGACACGGAGCGGCCGCCGGCTTCGACGACTGCGATGGTCTGCGCGGCGGCCAGTCGGTGGCTCCAGGACCGGGCGACCCACCGCAGCGGCGGCACGATCGGCCGGACCACACCGAGGTCGGGGCAGGTCCCCACCACCACCTCACAGTTCGCGGCGCGCAACCGGCGGACAGCGGCGGACAGCAGGCGCACAGACGTCGACGGCGGCATCTTTGCCTTGACGTCGTTCACCCCGATCAGGATCACCGCGACGTGCGGACCGGCCTGCAGCGCACTGTCCACCTGCGCGGCGAGGTCGGTCGACTTCGCACCGGTCTTCGACACGTCGACCAGGCGCACCGGCCGCTCGGCCAGCTCGGCCAGCCCGGAGGCGAGCAGCACCCCGGGAGTCTCGTCCGGCGAGTCGGTGCCGTACCCGGCGGCACTGGAGTCGCCGAGCATGGCGAACGTGATCGGAAGTCCTGGATACCGGCCGTACAGACCGTTGCCCGGAGTCGGGTAGTAACGCGTCGGTCCGATCACTCGCTTCGCGTACTCGGCCTCAGCGGTCAGTACGCCGTAGAACATCGCACCGATGAGTCCGAGTCCCCCGCCCCCGAAGGCCGCGGCCTGGGCCAGCTTCTTGGCTGCCCTGGCTCTACTCATGAGTACAAGGATTACACGCAGTTATGGCGACGCAAGTGAAAATAGGGGAATGACGCGCGGATCACTACAGTAAAGACGTGCGCTACGCAGAATCTCTCCTGGACCTCGTCGGCAACACCCCGCTGGTGAGGCTGTCCAAGACCGTCGACGGGGCCAAACCGCTGGTGCTCGCGAAGGTCGAGTACTTCAACCCCGGCGGCTCGGTGAAGGACCGGATCGCGGTCCGGATGATCGAGGCCGCGGAGGCCTCGGGTGAGCTGAAGCCCGGCGGCACGATCGTCGAGCCGACCTCCGGCAACACCGGTGTCGGGCTCGCGATGGTCGCGCAGCAGAAGGGCTATCGGTGCGTCTTCGTCTGCCCGGACAAGGTCAGCGAGGACAAGCGCAACGTGCTGAAGGCGTACGGCGCGGAGGTGGTGGTCTGCCCGACCGCGGTCGCCCCCGAGCACCCGGACTCGTACTACAACGTGTCCGACCGCCTGGTCCGGGAGATCGAGGGCGCCTGGAAGCCGAACCAGTACGCGAACGTGAACAACCCGCGTTCGCACTACGAGACCACCGGCCCGGAGATCTGGGAGCAGACCGAGGGCCGGATCACGCACTTCGTCGCGGGTGTCGGCACCGGCGGCACGATCTCCGGCACCGGGAAGTACTTGAAGGAGGTGTCCGGCGGTCGCGTCCAGATCATCGGCGCCGACCCGGAGGGTTCGGTGTACTCCGGCGGCACCGGCCGGCCGTACCTGGTCGAGGGCGTCGGCGAGGACTTCTGGCCGGAGACGTACGACCGGGACATCGCCGACCGCGTGATCGAGGTCTCCGACGCGGACTCGTTCGCGCTGACCCGGCGGCTGGCCCGCGAGGAGGCCATGCTGGTCGGCGGTTCGGCCGGGATGGCGGCCGCCGCCGCGATCCGGCTCGCGCACGAGCTCGACGACCCCGACGCGGTCATCGTGGTCCTGCTGCCGGACGGCGGCCGCGGCTACCTGACCAAGGTGTTCAACGACGACTGGCTCGCGCAGTACGGCTTCCTCGCGCACGCCAAGCAGGGCACCACCCTCGGCGACGTGCTGGCCGGCAAGGACGGTAGCCTGCCGCCGCTGGTGCACACCCACCCGCACGAGACGATCGCCGAGGCGGTCGCTATCCTCCGTGAGTACGGCGTTTCGCAGATGCCGGTCGTCCGCGCGGAGCCGCCGGTGATGGCGGCCGAGGTGGCCGGCGCGGTGTCGGAGCGGACGCTGATGGACGCCCTCTACTCCGGCAAGGCGCGGTTGAACGACATCGTCGAGCAGCACATGGACCCGGCGCTGCCGTCGCTCGGCGCCGGTGAACCGGTCGCCAAGGCGGTCGAGCTGCTCGAGAGCCGGGACGCCCTGATGGTGCTGGACGACGGCAAGCCGGTGGGCGTACTGACCCGGCAGGACCTGCTGGTCCATCTGTCCGTCGACTGACCTCCCGCGGCAGTTCCGCGGGAGGACTTACCGGTCCACGACCGAAGGCACGATGGCGATCAGCGCGGTGATCACGATGCCGATCACGATGGCTGCCGCTCCGGCGATCTGAAGAATTTCCATGTCTCAAGGGTCCTTCAGCAGGGCCCTTGAGACATCGGTCTGCCGACCGGTCTTGCGCTCATCCCAAGGTCGTACGCCGACCCGCCCGGCCTCCTCCCACAGGAGTCGGGGACATCACCTAGTGGTGGCGGGTCACCCCGTTCGCTACGCCTTCAGCCGGTAGAGCGTCTCGCCCGCGTTCGGGACCACGAACGTGTCCGGGTCGGCCTCGTACGCCGCCAGGTCGACGGTCGCGGGATCGAGGTACCCGAGGTTCGCGCCGCGGACGACGTCCTCGGGGATGCCGGTGGCGAGCGTGACCTGGACGCGCAGGTGCTCGCCGCTGACCGGGTCCCAGGTGCCGGCGCCGCGCAGGTGCGTGGAGTGCGCGAGAACGCCCCAGTGCAGGTCGCGGAACTTGTCCCACTGACCGAGGAAGTAGTCGCGGCAGTGGTACCCGATCTGCTCGATCTCGGGGTGCATCGCGGCCAGTTGGGTGACGTGCGGCGCGTACAGGATCACCTCGCCGCCGTCGGCAACCACCGGCTCGAGCTTGTAGAAGCCCTTGGCCGCGGTCCAGATGTCGGCGTACTTCGGCGGCATCACCGAGACGACCCGCCGCACCGGGTGGTCGAGGTACCGGACGTGCGTCTGCGCGGAGATCCCGGCGGCCGCGCGCCACGACGAGATCGTGTCACCGAAGGCCACCGCGTGCAGCGCGTCGGTTCCGGACTGGGCCACCACGGACAGCGCGAGCTTCTCGGCCGGGATGAGGGACGCGGCCTCGTCGATCAGCGCCCGGACCGGCGTGACGCCCGGCGTACCGATGATCGACGCGCTGGTGATCAGCGCGCCGAGCCAGTGCGAGAGATCGATGACCTCCTGACCGGCGACCCCGGGGAAGAAGTACTTGTTGCCGCCGGAGAAGCCGACCACCTCGTGCGGGAACACCGGCCCGACGACCAGCGCGACGTCGTGTTCGACCACCGCCCGGTTCAGCTTCACCGGGACGGCGTCGCGAAGCATCTCGTCGGAGATCTCGCCGACCCGGTCCGAACTGATCGTGCCGAGGTCGGCGAACGTCTCGGGTTTCCACCATTCGTGGTTGAGCACGTTCGGGTAGTCACCGCCGAGATGGCTACGCAGTTCGTCCCTGCTCATCTCCGCATGGGTGCCGAGGGCAACCAGGATGGTGACCTGCGAGTTCTTGAGCGCGTCGGTGACGGCCTTGAGCAGCAGCGGCAGCGGACAGCTACGGGTCGCATCGGGGACGATCACGCAGACGGAGCGGCCGTCCAGGCCCGCGCCGGCCAGCGCTTCGCCGATGAATGCCGTCACCTCGTCCTCGGTCAGAACCTGGTCCGGACCGCCGATCACCGCTACTTCAGCCACGTCTGGAGCCTACCGTGATGGCGCGGTAAGGGGCCGGGCGTTGACCGCGTTCGGAGTGCGTTGCACGATCGATTCGCCTGGGGGAGTGATGTAAGGGGGTTTACCAGATGTCCGACGTGATCGAGCACGCGCGGCCCCAGGATTTCGGTGGCGTAGTGCTGCAACAGGGCGACGCGGCGTACGACGAGGCACGGGTCGTCTTCAACGCGATGATCGACAAGCGTCCGGCGATGATCGCCCAGTGCGAGTCGGTGGCCGACGTGCAGGCGGCCGTCCGGTACGGCGTCGAGCGTGGGCTGGAGATCGCGGTCCGCAGCGGCGGTCACGGTGTCGCTGGTACGGGGGTCACGGATGGCGGACTGGTCGTCGACCTGCGCCGAATGAACCGTGTGGAGGTCGATCCGGACGCACGTCTCGCGAAGGTGCAGGGCGGCGCGACGTGGGGCGACGTCGATCGTGCCTGTACGCCGCACGGGCTGGCGACCACCGGCGGCCGGGTGTCCACGACCGGTGTCGCGGGGCTGACGCTCGGTGGCGGATCCGGGTGGCTCGAGCGCAAGTGGGGATTCGCGTGCGACGCGCTCGTGTCGGTCGAGCTCGTGACCGCCGACGGCCGGATCGTGGTCGCCGACGAGAACCAGAACACCGAGCTGTTCTGGGCGTTGCACGGCGGTGGCGGGAACTTCGGCGTCGCCAGCTCGCTGACCTTGCGGCTCAAGCCGCTGTCCACGACGACGCTCGGTCTGTTGCTGTGGCCGGGCGACGCCGGGCCGGACATCGTTCGCGCGTACCGGGACCTCTTCGAGGCCGGCGCACCGGACGCACTGGGTGGTGGCGCGCTGTACCTGACCGGACCGCCCGAAGACTTCGTGCCGACGGACCTGCAGGACAAGCTCGTGATCGGGGCCGCGGCCGTCTTCGCCGGGACCGAGGCGGAACTGCGGGATGCATTCGCGCCGATGTTCGCGCTGAAGCCCGACGGCGTGATGGTCGCCGAGATGCCGTACGACGAACTCCAGTCGGCGCTCGACGATCCGCCCGGCTACCGCAACTACTGGTCCGCCGAACACCTGGCGTCGTTCCCGGATCCGGCCGTCGACGCGTTCTGCAACCGGGCCGCTGACATGCCGTGCCCGTCGCCGTCACAGCAGCTGGTGGCTCCGTGGGGCGGCGAGGTACGGCGTGGTGCAGAGGCGTGGCCGCTGCCGTATCGGCAGGCCCCATGGGTGATCCACCCGTTCGGCCTCTGGGAAGACGCCGCCGACGACGCCCGCGGGATCCAATGGGCCCGGGACGTGTGCAGCGACCTGCAGGAGTGGGCGACCGGGTACGTCTACCTGAACTTCATCGGCAACGAAGGGCAGAACCGGGTGATCGCCGGGTACGGCGAGGAAAACTACCGTCGACTGGCCCGCGTGAAGTGCGAGTACGACCCGGAAAACGTGTTCCACCTCAACCAGAATATTGAGCCCGGCTGGCCGTGCTGACCCTCGACACCTTCGACCACTGCCGCGCGGCGATCACGACATACGTGATCGCCGCGAGCGGGATCGACCAGAACCGGAAGAACGGCAACTGACCGGTCACCGCGGTCGCGGCGAAGACCACGCCGTACGTCGTGACGCCGGCGATCGTTCCGCGGCGCAGCGACTCTCGTGCGCTGCTCGGCAACGGGCCTGTGTGCCGGTCGAGCACGGTACCGAGCGCGCTCAGTCCGACGAGCGAGGTGAGGACGAACAGCAGGCCACCGGGCGCGCCGCCGAGGACGACCATCATCACGCTGAGGATCATCACGATCGCGAACACGGCGGCCAGGTCCAGCGCCCCGAACAACAGGTGCGACCGTCGGCGTCGCTTCAGGTCGATGCCCTCGCCGGCCCGGACCGGTCCGGGGTCGCCGGTGAGGCGCTGGGCGGTCAGGATCAGGCCGACGGCGATCACCAGCAGGAGGATGACGCCGACGACCGAGAGGATCGCCGAGAGCGGCGGCGACATGTACTCCCTGACCTCGTCGGCACCGACACACTGCGCCGACGGCGGAAAGTAGCTGGTGCGCGCGTAGGCGTCGCCCAGCCCCACCTTGCGCGCACAGGACTCACCCGGCACCAACCCGTTCGGCATCGACACCGTCGCCACGACCGACCAGGCCAATCCCCCGACCAACCCCACCCCAAGAACCGACCCCGCCCGCCGCCGCACCCACTCCATGAGCCCTACCCTCTCATTCGGTTCGGTACGTTCCGGCGCCCTGGGCTCGGAAAAATGCCGTGCGGACGCCGTGGAACGGGTGGGACAGTGCGGTGATGGGCGCGACAGGGACGGCTGCTGGGCCGACGGTGACTTCGGCGGAGTTGGTGGACGGGCTGCGGATGGTGGGGCTGGGGCGGGGGTCGGAGGTGCTCGTGCACTCGTCGCTGAGCTCGTTCGGGTACGTCGACGGCGGCGCCGAGGCGGTGTGCGCGGCGTTGACCGAGGTGTGCGGGACCGTGGTGATGCCGGCCGGCACCTGGGACCTCACCGGGCTCCCGGCGCCGCCCGGGATGGTCCGCCCGCACAACGCCTTCTGGAACGCGGAAACCTGGCCGGACTTCGACGAGCGGTTGTCCAAGGCAACCAGTTTCCGGATTGACCTGCCGGTCGACCGTTGGCTCGGAAAGATTCCGGAAACGTTCCGCCAGATTTCCTCGCCGTTCCGGACCGAGCATCCGTTGTTTTCCTACCAGGCCGCCGGGCCGGCCGCCGAACGGATCCTCGCGGCGCAGCGCCTCGACTGGCCGCTCGGTCCGATCGAGGCGCTCGAGGGTGACGTCCTGCTGCTCGGCGTCACCCACACCTCGAACACCACGATCCACCTCGCCGAGCAGTACCTCGGCCGCTCCCGGTTCTACCGGTACGCGAAGACCGCCGACGGCCGGTGGCTCGAGCTGCCGAACATCCCGGGCGAGAGCCATGAGTTCGACGCCATCGAGCCGGTCCTGCGTTCCGCGACGAAGGAGGTCCGGATCGGCAAGGCCCGCGTCCGCCGGATTCCGAAGCAGGCGGTGCTGTCCGCGACCCGCAAGCTCGTCGAAGCTGACCCGGCCGCACTGCTCTGCACCGACGACCCGACGTGCCGGTGTGCGGCCGCGCTGGAGCAGCGTCTGGTCAGTCTGGGACAACGTCGATGAGGACCTTGCCGACGATGCTGTCCTCGACGGCGGCGTGGGCCTCGGCGGTGCGCTCGAGCGGGTAGTGGTGCAACGGGAGGCCGGCCTGCGGCCCGACGCGGACAGCGCCGGCTTCGACGGCCGCCGACACGTCGGCCAGGGCACCGGGCCGCCACGAGTCGGGCGCCGTGTAGAGCAGCACGAACTGCCAGCGCGCGTTCGGCACCATCGACGCGCGGACCGGGAGCTCCATCGTCGCGCCGCCGTCGGTCGCGTACACCGCCACTGAGCCGTGCGGCGCCAGCACCGCGGCGTCGATGGCCGCGTTCGCCGCCGGTGACACCTCGACGATCGTGTTCACCCCGTTGGGCGCGATCGCCCGGACCTCGGCGGCCACGTCCTGCCGTTTGTAGTCGATGACGTGGTCAGCCCCGGCCAGCCCGGCGAGATTGCCCTTTTCGGGGCTGCTGACCGTGGTGATCACAGTGGCGTCGGACCAGCGCGCGAGCTGGATCGCCGCATTGCCGACCGCGCCGGCACCGCCCGCGACCAGCACGGTCCGGCCGGCGAGCTTGCCCGGACCGAGCCGGGTGGGACCGTCCTCGGTCACCGTCAGGCAGCGGTGCGCGGTCAGGAACGGTACGCCGAGCGCTGCCCCGAGGTCGTACGACGCGGTGTCGGGCAGCGGTACCGCATGCCGGACCGGGACAACGGCGAACTCCTGCGCCGTACCGCCCGCGGGTCGTTGATGCGCGGCTTCCCACAACCAGACGCGACGTCCGACGAGCCCGGCGTCGACACCTTCACCGACGGCCTCGACGACCCCGGCGCCGTCCTGGTTCGGCACCTGCGCCGGATGCACCGGCGTACCGGCCTCGGTGCCGCGGCGTGATTTCCAGTCGGTCGGGTTGACGCCGGAGCGATGGATGCGGACCCGTACCTCACCGGGTCCCACCTCCGTCAGCGGCTTGTCCACCAAGGTCAGGACGCCGGGATCACCGGTCACGGAGTACTCGATCGCACGCACGTCTCCGAAAGTACCTCAGCCGTCCTCAGCGCAATTGCTTGGTGAACATCAGGGTCGCGGAATCGTCGTTCCTGATCATTTCCATCGGCGGCACCTGGCGGCCGTCGTAGATCAAACCGCGACCGTCCGGGAGGTACCCGCGGCGAACGTACATGCGCTGCGCCTGCCCGTAGTCCGGGTACAACCCGACGCCGATGCCGACGACCGGAAACCGTTGCCCCACCAGCGCCTCGGCCGCGTCCATCAACGCCGTACCGATGCCGCGCCGGCGCAGCTTCGGCAGCACGTTGAAGTCCTGGATCTCGGGGATGTCCCCGAAGTACGGCGACTTCCAGCGCACCGTGACGTACCCGGCGTACCTGCCGTGGATCGTGGCCACCAGGACGTCCCGCGTTCCGTCCGCCTGCTCGGCCAGGTACCGGCGGTACTGGCTCTCCGGCTTCGGCCAGCCGAGTTCCTCGAAGGAGGCCGCGATCACCGGCGGGTCGTCGTCCCGCAGCGCCCGGATCTCCAACCCGTCAACCATCCGACCTCCCACGCGTCCCCAGGACCCCGCCGACTCCGGACAATAGCCGCGCGGACCACCGCGGGTCGCCCGAATTACGCCGGACGACCCGCGGGGACAGTGTGGTTGTCAGGTAGTGCTGCGGATCGCGGTCCGGATCACCTTGATGATCGGGTTCGGATCGGTGATCAGGCCGAGATGACCGGCCTTGATCCGGGTGATGGTCGAGCCGGCCCGGACCGCCATCTCGTTCTGCGCCGTCGGCGTGATGATCAGGTCCTTGGTGCCGAGCACGTACCAGGACGGGATCGTCGCCCAGGCCGGCGCGCCGGACGGTGTGAATCCGGCGCTCAGCGTGAGCGGCCGCTGGGCCGGATAGAGCTGCTCGGCCTGCCGGCGTGGCACCCCGGACGCGAACGAGTTCAGGAACGTGTCGTGCTTGAGGTAGAGATCGACGTCGCCCTGCGGCGCCCCCGGATAAGGAACGAAGTCGAAAACGTTTTCCGGCGGTACCGCGAGCGCCGAGTCGGCACCCGCCAGGGGGAACACGACTTCCCCCGCGGCCGGCGCGAACGCGTCGACGTACACCAACGCCTTCACGTTCGGATTTCCGGTCGCGGCGTTCGTGATCACGGCACCGCCGTACGAGTGCCCGACCAGCACGATCGGACCGGACAGCGTGCCGAGGAAGTCCCGGATCGTCTGCGCGTCGGTGGTCAGGTTGCGCAACGGATTCGGCGGGACCCGGACCGGGTAGCCGTCGTCGAGCAGCCGGTTGGTGATCTTCGACCAGCTGGAGCCGTCCGCCCACGCGCCGTGGACCAGGACGACCGTCGGTTTCGGACCCTTCTGGTACGACGCCGCGGCCGGCGTCACCGCCGCGATCAGAATTGCGAGGACGGCCGTCAGTACCGCCAGAAAACGTGTTCTGTGGTGAGGCATCGGTGCTGCCTTTCGTCAGGCGTTCGCCGACGGGTCACGATTGGAAGAAGTCGAGGAGGTCGGCGTTGACCACGTCGGCGTGCGTGGTCGGCAGGCCGTGCGGGAGATCCTTGTAGGTCTTCAGGATCCCGTTCTTGAGCAGGGCGGCCGACTTCGGGCCGGCGTCGGCGTACGGCACGATCTGGTCGTCCTCGCTGTGCACGACCAGCACCGGGATCGTGATCTTCTTCAGGTCCTCGGTGAAGTCGGTCTGGGAGAACGCGACGACGCCGTCGTAGTGCGCCTTGGCGCCGCCCATCATCCCCTGGCGCCACCAGTTCGCGATGATCGCTTCGTTGGGTTCGGCACCCGGGCGGTTGAAGCCGTAGAACGGCCCCTCCGGGAGCGAGCGGTAGAACACCGACCGGTTCGCCGCGAGCTGGGCCTGGAGGTCGTCGAAGACCGCCTTCGGCAGGCCCTCCGGGTTCGCGTCGGTCTGCACCATCAGCGGCGGCACCGCGCAGAGCAGCGCGGCCTTGGCGGCGCGGTCCTCGCCGTGCCGGGCCAAGTAGTGCACGACCTCGCCGCCGCCGGTCGAGTGGCCGACGTGGATGCAGTCACGCAGGTCGAGATGGTCGACGACCGCCTTCAGGTCGTCGGCGTAGTGATCCATGTCGTGCCCGTCACCGGTCTGCGTCGACCGGCCGTGCCCGCGCCGGTCGTGCGCGACCACGCGGTACCCCTTCGACAGGAAGAACAACAGTTGGTTGTCCCAATCGTCGGCCGACAACGGCCAGCCGTGGCTGAAGACGATCGGTTGGCCGGACCCCCAGTCCTTGTAGAAGATCTCCGTCCCGTCGCTGGTCGTGATCATGCCCATCGGAACCCCCTCGGTCCACGTCCGGTACGGCCGGGTCGCCGCCCCTGCGACGCTAGTCGCCTCGTGCGCGCCTGGGGAGGCGTCCGGCGCCGAACTACGAACAGACCACGGACAGACCACGGACCTCCGGACGGAAGAAGTTCCGGAACCGGAAGAGGTCAGAAGGTGACCGCTACGGCTCTTACAGTTCTGACCATGACGACAAACGAGCAGGGCCTGAGTGGCGAGCGGGGCGACATCCTGGACTTTCTCGGGAAGCACCGGTACTTCCTGCGGCACACCGCCCAGGGGCTGACCGACGAGCAGGCGCGAACCCGGAGCACGATCAGCGAGCTCACCATCGGCGGCCTGATCAAGCACGTGAGCGCGACCGAGCAGCACTGGGCCGAGTTCGCCCAGGGCAAGAGCGCGGCGACGCCGACCGAGTACACGCCGGAGATGATGGCTGCCTGGCAGGACCAGTTCCGGCTCACCGAGGGCGAGACGCTGGCCGGTGTGCTCGCGGAGTACGAGAAGGTCGCGGCCGCCACCGACGAACTGGTCGCGACCCTCGACCTCGACGCCCGCTACGAGCTCCCCGCCGCGCCCTGGCAGCCGCCGGGTGTGTTCTGGACCGTACGTCGCGTGTTCCTGCACATCGCCGCCGAAACCGCCCAGCACGCCGGCCACGCGGACATCGTCCGCGAATCCATCGACGGCCAGAAAACCATGGGCTGACCCCACGTTCCGCTACCGCGCGGGCTGACGTACGTCACATGGACACCGGGATGTGTGAACGGGAGCGGTTAGGGTAGCCTCACCTACGTGATCGTCTGTCACTGTGAGGTCGTCAGCGACCGGGACGTCGTGGAGAGCATCGACGCCGGCGCGCGGACCGTCGCGCAAGTGTGCGGGGCGACCGGGGCAGGACGGAACTGCGGGGGCTGTGTCTTCTCCGTGAAGCGGTTGTTGTGCGAGCATGAGAAATCGTTCTCGGCAACGCCGTTCACGGAGGTGGCAGGTGCAACCGGTTAACCCCCGCGTCGTCGAACTGCTCAATTCGGCGCTCACGCTCGAGCTCACGGTGATCAACGGGTACTTCCTCGAGGCCCGCATGCTCGACAACTGGGGCTTCCGCCGCCTCGGCAAGATCTTCTACGACCTGTCGATCGACGAGATGAAGGACGCGGACGCCCTGATCAACCGCATCCTGCTCTTCGACGGTCATCCCAACCTGCAGAAACTCGGCGCCGTCACGGTCGGCGAGAACGCGCAGGAAATGCTCCAACTCGGCCTGGAAGGCGAACGCACCGCGGTCGCCCAGTTCAACGCCTCCGCCCAGGAATGCCACGACTTCGGCGACCACGGCACCGCCTCCGTCTTCGAAGAAATGGTCCGCGACGAGGAACGCCACGTCGACTGGTTCGAATCCCAGCTCGACGCCATCACCCGCATCGGCATCCAGCAATACCTCGCCCAGCAACTCGACCCCAGCGCATCCCCGGACTGATGGCTGACCCTCCGGGCGTACGGCGAGCAGCCGGGGCGGCGTACCGCCGTAGAAATGAGCGGCGCTGGAGCTGGGAAGCTGTCAGGATGCCGTCATGGTGGCGCGGGCGCTGAGCTTCGGGACGGTGGCGGAAGCCTACGAACGGTACCGGCCGGAGTATCCGCAGGAGCTCCTCGAGTTTGTGCAGGCGTACGCCGGCGTGCCGATCCGGACCGCGCTGGAGATCGGCGCCGGGACGGGCAAGGCGACGCGGCTGTTCGCGCGGGCCGGTATCGCGGTGACGGCGACGGACCCCGACGCGGCGATGCTCGCGGAGTTGCGCAAGCGCGTGCCGGGCGTGACGACCGTCCAGGCGCCGTTCGAGGACCTGCCGTCGGACCGCTCGTACGACCTGGTCTATTCGGCCGCCGCCCTGCACTGGACCAACCCGGACGGCCGCTGGGAACGCATGGCCAAGCTCGTCCGGCCGGGCGGCGTCTTCGCGTCGTTCGCCGTACCTAGTGAACTGGCCGACCCCGCTGTCCGAGAGGCGGTGCGTCAGGCGCGTACGCCGTACGTCGAGGACGAGGGCGTCCCGCCGCCCGACGGCTCCAGCGCGGACGGACCGATGCAATGGCCCGGCACCGAACTCGAGCGATCCGACGCATTCACCGACGTCCGGCAGTCCCTGATCCCGAACAACCTGACGATCAGCGCCGACCACTACATCGGCCACCTGTCGACGATCTCGGCGTACCTGATGCTCCAGCCCGCCGACCGCGACGAGGTCTTCCGCCGCATCCGCCTGGTGCTCCCCGAGACCGTCGAGGTCGCCTCCGAAGTCCACCTCCACCTGGCCCGCCGCGTGCCGTAGTCGGAGTCGTGTCGTACGCCCTCAGGAGGTCGGGCCGGGGGCCGTCTCCTCGGAGACAACGGCGTCGAAGTACGGCCAGCCGTCGAGTTCGGTCACCGGTTTGTCCGTGCGGAAGCTCGGGAGCGCCGCGTCCAGGAGCCGGCGTACTGTGCCGGGCTCGAACAGGTTGAGGTAACTGCGATCCGGTAGGCGTACCAGCGCCCCCGCATCGAAGTACGTGTTCGAGACCAGCCGGCCCTGACCGGGCCGAAACACCAAGACCAACCGCCGCCGCGTCCCCTCAGGTACCAGCGACAGCGTCAGACGGCACTCCGCACCGTGCCCCCGCTGCCGCACCGTCCACAGCCACGTCACGTCCCCCACCACCAACCGCCGCAACCGCCGGTCGTCGTTCTTCACCTCAACACCGTAGGTCACAAACAGCCGAGCACCCGGCCGGAATGCGACCGGGTGCTCGGGTGAAATCAGGGCTGTCAGGCCGGGAACTTGACACCGGTGTTGCTGTGGCAGCGGTAACCGTTGGGGTTCTTGTGCAAATACTGCTGGTGGTAGTCCTCGGCGTAGTAGAACGTGGTGGCGGGAGCGATTTCGGTGGTGATGTCGCCGTAGCCGAGGGGCTTGATGACCGGGGCGTAAAGGTCGCGGGTGCGCTCGGCCTCGGCGCGCTGGGCCTCGGTGGTGTAGTAGATCGCCGAGCGGTACTGCGAACCGAGGTCATTGCCCTGGCGCATGCCCTGGGTCGGGTCGTGGGTCTCCCAGAAGACCTTCAGCAGGTCGGTGAAGGTGGTCTTGGTCGGGTCGTACACGATTCGCACGGCCTCGGTGTGCCCGGTGCGGCCGGTGCAGACCTCCTCGTACGTCGGGTTCGGGGTGTAACCGCCCGCGTACCCGACCGCCGTGGTGTAGACGCCGGGCTGCTGCCAGAAGATCTCTTCGGTGCCCCAGAAGCATCCGGTGCCGAACCAGACCTCCTCGAACCCCTCGGGCGCGGCGGCGGTCTGCGGCGTGTGCAGGACGATGTTCTCGTCCGGGACGGTGAAACCGGGGGTGGGCCGGCCCGGCAGGGCGGCCTCCGGCTCGACCATGGCGGTGTTGCGGGTGAAGAACGACATTCTCACGCCTCTCGCAGTGTGACTCTCATAGTGTCTCAACAGCGTCGGCAAGCCGAACCTTCCCCGCACCCCTTACGGCGCGATGACGTGCCGGGGGCGGACGCCCACCACTCACTAACCACCGTCAAAGGGCCTTCGGAGGCCTGGGCTGAGTGTGCCGCGGCCAGCGGAGGGGAGGTTACTGAGTGGTGGAGGTCCGCCTCAGGCGATCATCACTCCGGACCGCCGGGCGGGAGGACCGCTGGTCAGCGAGGCGTACGACGCCGCGACCCGGGCGACACCGTCCCGCAGCGAGTCCTCGTCGAGCGTGAAGGGGAGCCGGATGAATGACTCGAGCCCACCGTCCGGCGAGAATCGGGACCCGGCGACCAGCAACGCCCCGTTGCGCTGAGCGACGCCGACGAGGCTCGACCCGACCGGTTCGGGCAGTTCGCACCACAAGGACAACCCGCCGCTCGGCAGGCGGAAGCGCCACGAAGGAAGCTCCGCGGCGACCGCCGAGGCCAGCGCGTCCCGTCGGCACGCGAGATCCGCCCGCCGCTCCGGCAGCAGCGTCGACCGCCGCCGCAGCAGGTCCGTCACGACCAGTTGCTCCAGTACCGGCGCCCCGAGGTCCATCGACGCCCGCGCGTCCAGGATTCGCGCGACCATGCCCTCCGGCACCCGCATCCAGCCGATCCGCAGCCCGCCCCAGAACGACTTGCTGACCGATCCGACCGTGATCACGCCGTCCGGGTCGAAGGAGGCGAACGGCGGCGGCATCTCCTGCCCGTCCAGCGCCAGCTCGAACAGCGTCTCGTCTACGATCGCCGTCGTCCGCGACCGCGCGAACGCCCGCGCCAGCCGCTGCCGATCCGCCGCCGACATCAGGAAACCGGTCGGATTCTGGAAGTCCGCGACCAGCCACGCGGCCCGCGGCGCCGTCTGCCGGATCGTTGCCTCGAGCAAAGGCAGGTCCCAGCCGCCGGGCGACATCGGTACGGCGACCACGCGGCAACCGCTGCGCCGGATCGCGTCCACCGAGTTCGGGTGCGTCGGACTCTCGGTGAGCACCCGATCGCCGATCTGCGTGATCGCCCGTACCGCGATCGACGTCGCGGCGAGTGCGCCCGCGGTGACGATGATCTGATCGGGAGAGGTCGGCAGGCCGCGCTCGTCGTACGCCGCCGCGATCTCGGACCGCAGTACGGGCAGGCCCTGCGGGTGGTACCCGGGCGTCGCGAGGTGCACCGGCATCTCATCGGCCGCCGCGGCCACCGCAGTACTGATCCCGGGCACCGCGGCGGGGGCTGCGCAGGTGAAGTCGTACAGCCCCTCGGCGTCGACGCTCGGGGCGTGATGCCGGCCGAGTTCAGGGGCGACCTTCGAGGGGAGCGCGGTGATGCTGCCCGAACCACGCCGGCTCGTCAGGTACCCGCTGTCCCGCAGCGAGCGGTACGCCGACGTGACCGTCGTCCGGCTGACGCCCAGCGCCTCGGTCAGTTCACGCTCGCTCGGCAGCCGCGATCCGGGGATGATCCGGCCGTCCGCGATCAGCAGGCGGAGCCGATCGGCGAGCAGCCGGTACGCCGGACCGGTGCCGTCGGCCCAGACGCCGAGCAGGCCGAGCAAGGTACTGGCAGGCAGATGACGTGGCTGCATGCAGTCCACTATTGCGCAATTGGCTATCGAACACCAGGCCACTTACTCCCGACACTGGACATCGTGACCGCCACTTCCGAGACCTCGCCCCGCCAGCTCGCGTCCATCAACCCGATCGAGCAGCTGAAGGCAGGCCGCCTCCCGCGCCGCCTCGTCCAGCTGTACGTCGGGCTGGTGCTGTACGGCGCGTCGATGGGCCTGATGATCCAGGGCAACCTCGGGCTGGACCCGTGGGACGTGTTCCACTCCGGGATCACCAAGCATGTCCCGCTCAGCTTCGGGACCGTCGTGATCGTGATCAGCTTCGTTGTCCTGCTCGCGTGGATCCCGCTGCGGCAGTGGCCCGGGCTGGGCACGATCAGCAACGCGATCGTGATCGGGCTGGTGACGGATCTGACTCTGGCCACGGTCGCCCGCCCGGACGAGCTGTGGTTGCGGATCGTGTTGATGGTCGCGGGTGTCGTGGTCAACGCGCTGGCCGGTGCGCTCTACATCGGCGCGCAGTTCGGCCCCGGTCCGCGCGACGGTCTGATGACCGGGCTGGTACGGCGTACCGGGCTGAGTGTTCGCCTGGTCCGGACGACGCTCGAGCTGACTGTCCTGGCGGCGGGGTTCCTGATGGGTGGCGCGGTCGGCGTCGGGACGGTCGTGTACGCGCTCTCGATCGGTCCGCTGGTGCACGTCCTGCTGCCGATCTTCACCGTGCGGCTGAAGCACCCCGCGGCGCGCTGAGCAGCGACGGGTCCCGGACCGCTCAGTCCGGGACCCGTCTCCTCACGCAGGACCCCTCAGCCTGCGAGTTCCGGTCAGCCGACAGGCTCCAGCCGGCGTTCCTCCTGTGGGGCGGTGACCTTGGGGCGGCGCGGCCACCAGGCGTACCGGCCGAGCAGGGCGATCACGCTCGGGACCAGGAAGCTGGACATCACGAATGCCGAGATCACGATGCCGGCCGCGACCGAGAACCCCATCTCGGTGAGCAGCGCCATACCGGCCAGCATCAGTGACGAGAAAGTACCGGCCAGGATCAATCCTGCCGCCGCGACCGACGGACCGCCGTGCTCGATCGCGAGGTCGGCCGCGGTCCGCGGATCCGTGCCGCGCTCGGCCTCTTCACGCAACCGGGCGATCATCAGGATGTTGTAGTCGGTGCCGATGGCAACGACGAACAGGTACAGCATGATCGGCAGCGAGAACGTCACACCCGGGTGACCGGCCGCGTACTGGAACACCAGAACCGTGGCGCCGATCGAGCTGAAGAAGCTCAGCACCACCGCGAGCATCAGGATCAGCGGAGCGATCAGTGCCCGCAGCAACAAAGCGAGGATGACGGCGATCAGACCGCCGGCGACCGGGAAGATCACCGACAGATCGCGCCCGTTCGCGTCCCGGATGTCGGCGTAGCCGGCAGTCACACCGCCGAGCAACGGCGTCGTACCCGCCGGAGCCTCGGCGTGTGCGACCTCGCGCAACTTCCCGTCGACGAGGTCCAGCGAGGCGGTCGCGTACGGCGCATCGTTCAGTACGACGTTGATCTGGGCAACTGTCTTGTCCTGGTTGAGCAGCACCGTGCTGCCGTCCGCGCCGGCCGGGAGCACTGCACCGACACCGTCGACCTTCGCCAGCTTCCCGGCGTACGTCGTGAGTTCGGCCGGGTCGAGTGGGGTGCCGTCGGTGCTGCGGACGTACACCGTAGTGGGGTTCAGCGCGCCGGCCGGGAAACCCGCCTGCAGGTCCTTGATTGCACGCGCCGACTCGGTGCCGTCGGGGAGTTGGCTGAACGCGTCGTAGTCGACCTTCGTGCCCAGCGCGCCGAGCGCCAGGGCGACCATCACCCCGCCGGACAACGCCGCAACCACCGCCGGGCGACGCGCGGTGAAGGTGCCGAGCCGCTTGAACATCGCGCCCTTCGGCGTGCGCTGCCAGGACTTCGACGGCCAGAACACCTTTGCGCCGAGCAACGACACGACCGCGGGGACCAGCGTGATCGCCGCGATGGCCATCACCCCGACCGCGATCGCGAGGCCCGGGCCGAGGCTCTGGAACGCGCCGAACACCGCGAGCAGCAGCGCGCTGAACGCGACGATGATCGCGCCCGCCGCCGACACGATGACCTCGGCGACCCGGGACACCGCGTTCACCAGTGCCTCCTTCGGCTGCTCGCCGGCCCGGAGCCGTTCGCGGAAACGGAACAGCAGGAACAGGATGTAGTCGGTTCCGACGCCGTACAGCACGACGGTCAGGATCGTCTGCAGGTCCTGCGTGACCTGGAGGTCGGTCGCCTTCGCGACCAGCGCGATCAGGCCGGGTGCGATCGCCGACACCAGGCCGACCGTCAGGATCGGCAGGAAGGCGGCGACCGGGCTGCGATAGATCACCAGCAGCAGGCCGATGATCAAGATGACGGTCGCGATCCCGACCACCACGAAAGCGTTGTCGAACGCATCCTGGTTGTCGAGCAGCAGCGCGGCGTCGCCGGTCACGCCGTACTCGAGATCGGTGCCGGCGAGCGCGGACCCGGTCACGTCGCGGACCTTCTGCACGGCGTCGAGTACCGCCTGATCCTCGGGCGAACCCTTGAGACCGACGCTGACGATCTGCACCTGCTTGTTCGGGGAAACCGTTTGCGGTCCGGTCACCGCGGCGGTGACGCGATCGATCCTCGCCGCGCTGATCCTGGTGGCGAGTTCGGTGACCTTCGCCTGGTCGGCCGCGGTCAGTTCACCGCCGCCGTTGCGTTTGACCACTATGCTGGCCGTGGCGTCGTTGGTCTGCCCGAATGCGTCCGCCGCCAGTTTCTGCGCCTGCACGGACTCGTACTTGTCGGGCAGCAGCGCCGCCTGGTCCTTGGTGGTGACATCCGCGAGCGTCGGCGCGAACGCGATCACGGCCACCGCCGCGACCACCCACGCGGCGATCACCTTCCACGGGTTGTGGACGACGAAGCGTCCGAGCCTGATGAACACCCCGAGACCTCCCAGTCTCCGCACGACTCTCTCTACCTGCCGGGCGGTAGGTAGACTACCTGCCGCCCGGTAGGTGGGTGAAGATGAGAAGGTGGTGACGTGCAGCACGTGAACAACTCCCGCGACGGCGCTCGTGACACCGCCCGTGACTCTGCTCGTGGCACCGCCCGTGATTCTGCGCGTGGTGCCGGTGACACGAAGGCGGCGATCCATCGGGCGGCGGCGAGCCTGTTCTCGACGCAGGGGTACGAGAAGACGAGCCTGCGGGAGATCGCCGAGCAGGTCGGTATCACCAAGGCCTCGCTGTACTACCACTACTCGTCGAAGCAGGAACTGCTGCGCGCGATCGTCGGAACGTTCCTCGAGGACATGTTCGCCGTACTGCGGCGCGCCGAGGACCTCCCGTGGTCGCCCGAGAACGAGCGCGAACTGCTCGGTGCCTATGTGGACGTGGTGGTCCAACACCGCTCCACCGGGCCGACGCTGCTACGGGACATCGCCGCGGTGCTCGCTGCGTTCGGGGACGATCTGGACTCGCTGATCGCGCAGGCACGACGGTTCCAGCTGTGGCTCGCCGGACCCGACCCGACGCCGGCCGACCGGTTGCGCGCCGCAGCCGCGGTGGAGACGGTCGGCGCCGCGCTGTCGGCCGATCTCGATCTCGGCGCCACGGACGCGGAGATTCGGGCCGTGTTGCTGGACGCGGCCACGGCGGTGCTCGGGCGACGGGGAGCGGCGGTCGAGTGAGCGCGCCGCGGTTCACGTTCTCGGCGCCGCTGTGGATTCATCCCGGAGAAGGCAGCTGGCACTTCGTCACGGTTCCGGAAGACATCAGCGACGAGATCATGGCCTTGACAGAAGGACGGCGAAAGGGGTTCGGCTCGGTCCGCGTCCGCGTCACGGTCGGCACGAGCAGTTGGGAAACGTCCGTCTTCCCCGCGAAGTCCGGCAGCTACGTCCTCCCCGTCAAGAAGCCCATCCGCATCAACGAGTCCCTGACCGAAGGCATGCCCGTCCCCACCACCCTCGAACTGGCCGACTTCTGACCGACCCGACGTTTGACCGACCCGACGTCTGACCGACCCGACGGACGGTGTCTCCGATGCGTGGGCGCTCCTGTCGACCGTGCAGCCTGGGTGGTCGGCGTGGCCTGGGTGGTCCGGTGGTCGTCCGCTCGAGTCGAGGTACCGCGGCCGTGGTAAATCGACCGAGCCAACACGGTCGCCCTGAGCCAACCCGGTCGTCTGGGCCAACCCGGTCGTCTGGGCCAGGTCGGTCGTTTGGGTCAACTCGGTCGTTCGGGCCAGGTCGGTCGTTTGGGTCGGCTCGGTCGTTCGGGCCAGGTCGGTCGTTTGGGTCGGCTCGGTCGTTCGGGCCAGGTCGGTCGTTTGGGTCGGCTCGGTCGTTCGGGCCAGGTCGGTCGTTTGGGTCGGCTCGGTCGCCGGAGCCAACTCGGTCGCCCGAGACAACACGATGGGTTATCCGCTCGTCGTGGGGGTTCTCTGCTGGTAGACGAGCAGAGAACCCCCAACCGGAGCGGATAACCGGGTCTTCTGACTGGTGTGTGGGTCGGTTTCTGTCGGCGGAGGCGGGGTCGGTCGCCGGCCGGGGTGAGCATGGCCGCCGTGATGAGGCTGTGGGGTGATCGGGCGTGGGGTGATGGGGCGTGGGGTGATGGGGCGTGGGGTGATGGGGCGTGTGGTGATGGGGCGTGTGGGGTCGTTGTAGCCGCGGATCTCTGGAGGGTTTTCGGCGTATGGCGGGGCAAAATCCTCCACTGTCACGCGGAAAATCCTCCTAGCCTCGATGTTTCGTCTGGGTTGTTGGTGGGTTGCTGATGGTTGTTGTTGTGGGTGGGGGTTGTGTGGGCGTGGTTGGCCGCCGGCGCTGGTG
>NZ_JBEZFT010000089.1:0-30578 GCF_040649595.1 Kribbella sp. NPDC048915
ACCACCGACCGCAACAACTACAAGATCACCCACACCATCCACATCCACGACGGTTGACAACCACACCCCAGCCCTAACTGAGCGGCATTGGGGTTTCTCCCCGAATCCGGGGTAAAAGCCTCCTTGATCCAGGGCGCCGGCCGGGAGCAGTACGGTGCGGGCAGTACGGCGGTACACCCGCGACGGCCCCGGGGAGTACAACAGTGCGTCGCCGACAGTGCGCCGCCACGGTGCGCCGCGAAGTTGCGCCGGCGACGTGGACGCGCGGTGGGGCCGTCTGTCGGTGGAGTCCCGATGGCTGTCAGCGCCTCGGCTGCGCTGGTGAGTCGCAGGATCCCCGGCGGGATGTTCAGGGTTTGAAGTGCAGGGTGGGCCAGAGTTTGTAGAACTCGTCGCGGGAGCGCCCGCCACGGGCCTCCTCGGCCGCATGGAGACGGCCGTAGGTGAAGGTGTTGCCGCCCTCCGCGAAGACCTGCAGCGCCAATTGCCGCAACAGGTCCCGGGACACGACCGAGTCCTGATGTTCGCCCAGTACCGACTGGACTTCCTCGGCCCGGGCGGCGAGGTCGGAGGCCTGGTCGCCGAGGACGGGTACGGCGGATTCGGCCGCGTACCGCAGCCGCTTGGCCGCCTTGCGAACCTCGTGCAACTCGTGGTCCTGGTCGGTCACCGATGACGCGGCCTCGGACCGGCGAACGGCCTTGCGCATCCGCCGGTAGTCGTGAGCCAGTAACGACCCGACCTGCTTGCGCGCCTTTCGGTTCTCCCCGGTGACCGGTGGAGACGCGACCAGCGCATCCAGCGCGTCGAGCAACCGGAAGTACCGCGTACTCTCCAGCGCGGCCAGCGCCCCTGCCCGCCCCTCCCGGTACACGGCCCGCAGATGGTCGTCGATCCGCCCGGCGACCCGGCCCATGACAAGTTCGACCGGCTGCTCGGCGACGGCGGACGCGAAGTGCTCGCGCTGCACCTCGGTGTCCCGCGCAACCCCGAGCTCACCGGCCAGCCACTTCAACTCGGCGCGCAACGCGTCACCGGCTTCGCGATCGATCACCGGACGGTACGTCGCCAGCGCCGACCGCAATCGCCGCGTCGCGACCCGGAACTTGTGGATCGAGTCCGGCACGTCCCGCCGTACCTCGGGGTCGCGTTCGCGGATCGCCTGAACCTGTGCCCGAGCGTAGGCCAGGAAGAGATCCGATGTCCGCGGCTTCGACGGCAGCTCCCACTCGTCCACCCGGACGCGATCGCCGAGCGCCCGCGCGAGCTTGCTCGGCCCCTGCGCCGGACGCGCGCCCGCGGACTGCAGCAACTCACCGGCGTGCTCCAGCAGCGCCAGATCACCGTCGACGAGCTCGACCTCCCACTCCCGCCAGCTCTCCGGCTCACCGTCCAGGGCAGTGGCAGTCACCTGGTCGTCGGCCACCTCGGCCAGCACCGCGCCGGACTCGTCGAGCAGCCGATGCACGATGCGCCGCGTCCGCAGCGTGACGACGGGCACCAGCGGACGGTCGCGGGCGATCACCCGAACGGTCCGTACGACCGCGATCGGCACGGACCGTGTCGAGCGTCCGAGCGGATGCCTGACCTCGAGCCGGCCGGACGAACTCGGGAATTTCACGTGCCACCCGTCGTCCTCACCACCGGTCCGGCGGCGAAGGGTGATCTTGTGCGCAGCGAGATCAAGGTCGGCGGTGTCGTAGTACACGGCCTCGAGATTCAGCTCGACCGGTTGGGCGACCCGCGCAACGCCGGGCAGCTCGTGCAGCGCCGGCAGGATCACGTCCGCGTCGACGTCGTACTTCGTCTCGATCTCGAGCTGCTCAGTCCGTCCCATCTTCCTTGTTTACCAGGCAATTACGAACATGCCCTCAGTTCGTCGATCAATCGCTCCAGATCGCGGTCGGCGATTCCGTCGACGCTCGGGCGTAATTGCGTGCGGCGGTTGCGATTCAGGGCGATGCAGATCAGCACGATCAGCACGAGAAAACCGATCATGTGCGGGCAACTCCTTTGAAGAATGTGTAGTGGAAAGTCCCGCCGGGTTCGGCGGAGTGCACAAGGTCGCGGACCCCGGCCGCCCATTCGGCCGGAGTGCACAGACCTGCGGTGATCGCACGGTCACGGACGGACTCGACCATCGCGATGAACGTCCGGCGGGTGAACCCGTCGACGAGCTCCGGCAGGCGCTGGTCGGCATAGACAGTGCGTGGCTCGACCCGTACGTCGTCGTACCCGGCCTGTTCCAGCAACGGCTGCAAGCGCCGCCCGATGAGCGCATCGCCGCCCGCAGAAGCCTGCAACTCGACGAGGCAGTCGACGACGCGTTGTGCTCGCGGACTGCGCGGATGGAAGATCGCCGACCCGTGGTCGCCTTCGATCACGGTGATCGTGCCGCTGGGCCGGAGCAGCGCCCGAAGCCGGACGAGCGCGTCGACCGGATCAGCGAGGTGTTCGAGCACGAAACAGACGAAGACGTGGTCGAATGTCTCGCCACGCAGCTCGTACAGATCCGCGTGCCGCCAATCGACCGTCGCCTGCGGCGCAAGCGAAGCAGTGCGCGCTTTCGCTTGGGCGAGCGACGCTTCGGAGATGTCGATCGAGGTCAGCGCGATCCCTGGGCTCCGGGTCACGAGCTGCACCGTTTGCGCACCCACACCGCACCCGGCCTCCAGGACGCGGCTCCCGGGCGGGTACGTCGTACCGCCGTGCAGCAGGCCGGCGAGCGTGCCCGCCTGGTCCGTGAGCCGGCGGGTTTCGGCCGGCGTGTAGCCGTGGACGTAGTCGGTTCCCATAGCTCCACGGTCGCGCGAGAATGGTCCCGTGGACAGATCCAATTCGGCGCGAACTGGTAGGTCCAAAAGCGGCGCGGACTTCCTCCAGCTCGACCCCGCCGAGGTCCCGGCCGGCGGACTCGCGGACTGGCTCACCGACCGTCTCCGGACGGCGATCTCGACCGGTCAGCTCCCGGTCGGCACCCGCCTGCCGGCCACCCGCACCCTCGCGGCCGATCTGGGCGTCTCCCGCGGCGTGGTGACCGAGACATACCGGCGGCTGACCGAGGACGGCCACGTCGCGGGCCAGGGCCGACGTGGCACCGTGGTCGTCGAGGCTCCGCTCGGCACAACGCCCGCGCCCGACAGCCGACCCCGCACCCGGGCACCGCTCAGCGACCACGACGACGAGATCTTCGACCGCCTGCGCGACCTGCCGGCCCACATCGACCTCACGCCGGGAGTCCCCGATCTCGCGGCGTTCCCACGCAGCGCCTGGCTGCGCGCGGAACGCGCCGTCCTGTCGGACCTGGCCTCGAAGGAGTTCGGGTACGGCGATCCCGCCGGTACGCCGATGTTGCGCCGCGCCGTCGCCGCATGGCTAGCGCAGTACCGAGGGATCGCCGCGGCGCCGGACGAGTTGATCATCGTGGCGGGTGTGGCGCAGACGATCGGCCTGGTGGCGCAGGTGCTCGATCAGCGCGACGTGCACACGGTCGCCGTCGAGGACCCGGGATCGCTCGGCTCCCGCCAGCACCTGCAGAACTGGGGGATGCGGACGCCGCCGATTCCGGTCGACGAGCGCGGGCTGCAGATCGACGTACTGCGGGATTCCGGCGCGGGCGTGGTGATGGTGACACCCGCGCACCATTTCCCGACCGGCGTCGTCCTGGACGGCGAACGGCGGCGCGAACTGATCCGGTGGGCGAAGGACGGCGGCCTGATCTTCGAGGACGACTACGACGCCGAGCACCGGTACGACCGTCCGCCGGTGCCGGCGCTACGGGCGATGCTGCCCGACCAGGTGATCTACGCGGGCAGTGTTTCCAAGCTGCTCGCGCCCGCGCTCCGGATCGGCTGGATGCTGGCGCCGCCGCAGTACCGGGCCGCACTGATCGCGCGGAAACGGCTCGCGGATCTGGGCAACGCGAGCCTGCCACAACTCACGCTCGCCCAGCTGATGGAGTCCGGCGAACTCGAGCGCCAACTCCGGTTCCTCCGCCGCCGGCACCGCGAACGCCGCGACGCGATGGTCGCCGCCGTACACAAGTATTTGCCCACAGCAACCATCCATGGTGCCGCCGCCGGCCTGCATCTCACCATCACCTTCGGCAGCGGCGACGACGTCGAGCTGGCCGCGGCCGCCTTGGACGCGGGCGTGAAGACCCACCCGCTGTCCTGGCACCGCCAGCTCCCCGGCAGCCCGGGCCTCGTCCTCGGTTACGCCGCTCGTACTCCCAGCGAAATCGACGAAGCGATCGCCACGATCGCGAAAGCTCGCGCTCACGCCGAGGTCAGCGCTCGGGCAACAGTCAGCAGGGATCAGCGGTAGAGCGGAATCATCGCCAGCGCGAACTGCGTCATCAGATCGGGGTCCACCGCCCGCGCCGGCTCCGGCACCAGATCGACCAGTTTGTCCTCGCCGATCCGAATCGTCGTCCGCCCGGTCCCGGTGTCGACGTACGCTTCGTCGCCGAGCGGGATCGACTGCGAGGTCGGCAGCTTCCGGATCGGCGCCAGCAACTTCGCCGCGTCCGCCTCGCGCCGCGCCGATGCCGACAGCACACTGCTCGCCGTGATCCAGGCACACACCGGGTCGCCGGCAAGTGTTTCGCCGTCTCGCCGGACCACAGCCGGCGCGCCCATCACCTTCTCGGCGACCGCGGACCCCCGATCGCATTCCTCCCGCGTGACCATCAACTCCGGCTCCGGCAGCCCGGCCACTTGCCGCGTGACCTCCCGACCGAGCACGACGTACTTCGCCGGCGTCGCCTGCGGCCCCGTGAGCTTGTACAGCCGCCCGTCGAGCAGGAACACCAGCGACGTACTCGTCCCGTACCCGCCCTGCCCGAGCGCGACCGGCACGATCGGCTCGCGTTGGCGCGACAGGTCCGCCTTCCGGCTCGCGGCGAGCGTCGCCGGGGTCGCCGGCAGCACCGAGACCCCGACCCGCAGGACCGGTCCGTTCGCGCCGGCGGCGAGCGTGAATTGGCAGACGTCGTACGTCGGCAGGCCGACCTCGGCCGGCGGGTTCTTCGGCTGGATGTTCGCGACCGGCGTCCCAAGCGTGGCCTGCACCAGATCGGGGTCCATCCGCACGCACACCGTGTCCGCGACCTTCGCGGCGGACGGTGTCGGCACCGACGGCGTTCCCACACTCGGCGACGCGCTCGGCGACTCGGACGGTGAAGTGCTGGGAGCAGCCTCGCCCGAGGGACCACTGCACCCCGCGAGCAGAACGGCAACGGTCACAGCGGGGACGATCGTGGCGCGGCGAATTCGCATGATGGGTGGGACTCTAACCGGCGGTCCGAAGTTGCCTTTCCCGTACGGCGTGTTCGTCGGTCCGGGCGTCGTACCGCCAGAACTCGCGCAACCAGGCGGCTGTGGCAACGACTCCCGCGACGCACATCACGCCACCGCTGACGATCGCGAACCGGACCGAGGTGAGGTCCGCGACCACGCCGGAGCGAGCCTGACCGCCGAGCGGGCCGAGCGAGTACCCGAGCATCTCGATGCCGGCCAGCCGCCCGCGCATCTCGTCGGGAATCGTCTGGTTCCAGATCACCGACCGGAACAGCACCGAGACCATGTCGGCCGCGCCCGCCACCGCGAAGAACGCGATCGCGATCCAGATGTTCGGCGCCAGGCCGGCGATCCCGACCGCCGCACCCCACCCCATCGTGGCCAGCACGACCGCTCGGCCTTGATGGTGCACGTGTTTGGCCCAGCCGCTGGTCAGGCTGGCGCACATCGCCCCGATCGCCTCGGCGCTGTACAGCAGCCCGAGCAGCTTCGGTTCCTTCAGGATGTCGGTCGCGAACGCTGGAAACAGCACGATCGGCATCGCGAGGAACATCCCGACCATGTCGACCAGGTACGTCGCCAGCAGATCCTTGCGGCGGAACGCGTAGACGATCCCGCCGCCGATCGCCCGCAGACTGGGAGCGCTGGACTGCTCGCCGGCGCGGTACGAGCCGAGCCGCGTGTAGAGCAGCGTCGCGAAGATGATTCCGGCCAACTCGACCGAGAACGCCCAGGTCACACCCACCGAACCGACCAGTACACCACCCAGTGCCGGTCCGGCGAGCTGGCCGACCTGTGCGGTCAGCGAGCTCAGGGCGACCGCCGCCGGGATCTCGTCGTGTTTGACCACCCGTGGCAGCAGCGCTTCCCGCGACGGCCGCTGCAGCGAGGAGGCGATCGCGTTCAGCGCGCCGCAGACGTAGATCAGCCAGATCTGCGGATTCGGTAGCAGCGTGTTGAGGACCATCAGCGCGGAGATCACGACCTGCGCGATCCCGGTCCCGACCAGCAGCTTGCGGCGTTCCACATGGTCGGCGAGCGCACCGCCGTACAGCCCGAAGATGACCAGCGGGACGATCGTCACCAGGCCCATCGCGCCGACGGCGAAGTTCGAGCCGGTGAGTTGGTACAGCTGGTACGGCAGGGCGACGTACCCGACCATGCCGCCGAGGAAGAACACCGACCCCGCGACCAGCAGAATGCGGAAATCACCGGAACTACGCCACGGGGTCAGATCGACGCGCAACCGGGCCAGTCGCGCGCTCAGACGTCCTGCCACCGCCCTATGGTGACAGGCCCGACCGCTACCGACGAACCTGTTTTACCCACTGGGCAGGCGCGAACGATCAGGCGTGAACGATCAGCGTGGGACGAGCGGCAGCAGCCCGCTCAGGTCGGTCCGTTCGCCGCTGGCGCGGAGCTTCCCGGTCAGCCGCGCGTCCGCCCAGCTGATCCGGCCGAGCGCGACGTCGATCCACAGCTCGGGCGGCATCTCGATCACCGCACCCGGCGTCCCGCGGGTGTGCCGCGGGCCTTCGATGCACTGCACGGCGCCGTACGGCGGCACCCGCACCTCGACCGCGTGCCCGGGCGCCTTCGCGACCAGGCGTTTCAGCAGATCCTTCGTGAGCAGTTTCAGGTCGCCTCGTTCCGCCGTACCGTCGTCGTAGCGTTGCAATGCCTGCCGGAACGCAGCGTCGGACATCTCCACGACGAGCCAGGGTACGCGGCAGTTTGCCTGGACGCCCCTTTTGTCAGGGATAATCGGGCCGGAGGACAGGGAGGCGAAGACCGGGATGCTCACGCCCAGGCACCAGGCGCTGCTGATGACGCTGGCGGGGATGACCGTCGGTGTGGCGGTGTTCGGCGCCGTCGTCGCGGTGAACGGCGGCAACCCGTTCAGCGCCCACGAGACGCCCGCCGGAATCGTGAGTCCGGCGGGGTCCGGCACGCCGAGCCGCGGCGACGGCCTGCAGGCCGACCAGCTGCAGTACGTCGAGCAGAGCTTCGGCACCTCCGCCGAGCCGGTGTCCGCAGAGGTCCCGGCCGGCTGGAAGAGCGCCCAGGACGGCACCCGGCCGAAGTTCGTCGACCCGACCGGTGTCTGGCAGGTCCGCTTCGACACCCGGGGCAGCAAGCAGTCGCCGGACCAGCTGGTCGCGGCCCGCGAACGCAGCATCCGCGAGCCCGGTCTGACCGTGCTCAGCCGCGACAACGGCACGCTGGTCTACACCTACACCGACACGACCCGCGGTCCCCGGATGGGCCTGTCCCGCTTCATCTCGCTCGACGACGGCCGCAACACCGCCGTCGAGATCACCGTCGGCGGCCGCCCGCAGGACGAGGCCGGGCTGCGCGCGATCCTCGAGCACGCCACCGAGACCCTCGAGATCCCGGTCGACGACAACGACGACCGACCCAACTGACTCACCGGCCCAGCTGACTCAACTGAGCGCCGCGGCGCCGGCCGGTCAGCACTTGATGTCGGTCGCCGGCGTGTTTCCCTGCACCAGGTAACTCTCCACAACGTTCTTCACGCAGGCGTTGCCCGACAGGTACGCCGTATGGCCGTCGCCGTCCCGCGTGACCAGGACGCCGCTCTCGAGCTGGTGTGCCAGGCTCACCGACCACTCGTACGGCGTGGCTGGGTCGCGCGTCGTACCGAGCACCATGATCGGCTTCGCACCCGGCGCCTTGATCTGATGCGGTGTGTTCGTCGGCTTCACCGGCCAGTTGATGCAGGCCACCGACGACCAGATGAGGAACTCACCGAACCGCGGTGAGGCCGCCTTGAACGCCGGCACCCGCGACTGCAGCTGGGCGAGCGAAGTGAAGTCCGGCCGGTCGGAGCAGTTCACCGCGATCTGCGCCTCGTTGGCGTTGTCGGAGTACCCGGACGGCTTACGGTCGGTGTACTCGTCGGCCATCGCGAGCAGCCGGGCACCGTTCCCGGCGAGTCCGTCGACGACGGCGTCCTCGAGCCGCGGCCAATAGTCCTTCAGGTACAGCGGGTAGACCAGGCCGAGAATCACCAGCGCCTGCGTGACCTCGCGCCGGCCGTCGCCGGGCAGCGGGTTCGCGTCGCTGAGCTTGATCAGCTGGTCGACCTTCGCGAGCACCTCGGTCTTGCTGCTGCCGAGCTTGCACGATCGCTGCGCACAGTCCTCCGCGAACGCGTCCAGCGCCTTGTCGAACCCCTTCGCCTGCGCCATCCCCAGCTGCTCGGACGTGATCGCGGGGTCGACGGCGCCGTCCAGCACCATCCGGCCGACGTTCTTCGCGAACAGCTCGGCGTACGTCGCCCCCAGGTACGTGCCGTACGACATGCCGAGGTAGTAGAGCTGCGGATCGCCGACGATGCCGCGCAGCACATCGATGTCGCGCGCGGCGTCCTTGGTGTTGACGTGCGCGAGCAGCTCACCGGCGCGCTGCTCACAGGTGGTGGCGAGGTTCTTCGACTGCTTGTCCAGGTCCGCGACCTCTGCCGGGGTGTCCGGGCTGCCGTCGGCGGCGATCAGCGCGTCCAGCTGCTCGGTGTCCAGGCAGCGCACCGGGGTGGACTCGCCGACACCGCGCGGATCCCAGCCGACGATGTCGAACTTCCGCAGCAACGGCGACCCGAACAGCATCGACGCCTGCGCCGCGAAGCTCTGCCCCGACGCGCCCGGACCGCCGGGGTTGATGAACAGCGTGCCGATCCGGCCGCCGCGGTCCCGGGCCAGCACCTTCCGGGCCCGCAGCTCGATCGTCCGGCCGGTCGGCTTGGTGTAGTCCAGCGGCACCTCGATCGTCGCGCACTGCTGGTTGGCTCCGCAGCGCTCCCAGTCGGGTCGCTGCTGGTAGAACTTCTCCAGCCCGGCCGGGATCGGTCCGACCGGGCCGCTCGGCGGGTTGCTGCCGACGCTGGGCGCGGTCCCGTCGCCGGCGTCCTGGGCCCGGCTCGCCACTCCGCATCCGCTCGCGAGCACCGCAAGAGCTGCCACCAGCACGGTCGACCTGCGGAATCTCACTGCGCGGTTTCTCCCTCGTCGTCGTGGTGCAGGCGGCGCCGCCGGCGCGGCTTGCGCGCCCGCCGTTCCGCCCGCGTCTCGGCGCGGCCGTCCGGTCCGGCCCCGGATTCCTCGCCGGGCACGTCCTGCGCTGCCGGAGACGTTTCCGCAGACACCTCAGACACCTCAGACACGTCAGACACCTCCGGCACTTCGGGCGCCGGTGGTGCGACAGGCGGCGCGTCCGGAGTCGTCGTACCGGAGGCCTCGTACTGCTGGCGTGGCGAGCAGACGTCCGCACGGCTGCACGCACAGCGCCGGCCGGAAGCCGCCAGCCGGACGACCACGGTGTCGCTCGGCACGTTGTGCCCGACCACCACTCCATCACCCGCGGGGGTCTCCACCGCGGTCCCGAGCGCCGGAGCCTTCGCGTTGAACTCCTGGTACAGCGGGTGCTCGTACTTCAGGCAGCACATCAGCCGGCCGCACGCGCCGGAGATCTTCAACGGGTTCAGCGGCAGGTCCTGGTCCTTCGCCATCCGCACGCTGACCGGCTCGAAGTCCTTCAGGAACGTCGCACAGCACAGGTCCCGCCCGCACGGCCCGATCCCGCCCTGCAGCCGCGCCTCGTCCCGCGCACCGACCTGGCGCAGCTCGATCCGGGCCCGCAACGCCCGGGCCAGGTCGCGGACCAATTCGCGGAAGTCGACGCGGTGCGGCGCCGAGAAGTACACGATCACCAACTGGTCGACGTCGGGCCGGCGGTCCACGAAGTCGATCCCGACGACCTTCATCGGCAGGTTGTGCTGCCGGATCGTCCGTTTCGCGATCACCCGCGCGTCCGCCCGGCGCTGCCGGTTCTGCTCGTCGCGGTCCAGGTCCGCGGCGGTCGCGATCCCCGCGCACAGCGGCAGCCCGCCGATGTCCTCGGTCACGTACTGCGGCGCCCAGACGCACTCGGCGACTTCGGGCCCGTCGTCGGTCGGGACGAGCACCTTCTCCCCGACCCGGGGCCGGAACTCACCCGGGTCCAGGTAATAGAGCCGCCCGTACCGCTCGAACGACACCGCCATGACCATGCCCACGCCGTCAGCGTACTTCCCTGCCCGGCAACCGCCGCGTTCCGGACAACCTCGGGTCTACCGGTGGCTGTTCTTGACCGAACCGGTGAGGGGCTGCTCGTTCGGACCGAACGTCGCACACACCACGAGGCGATCGTCGTCCTTCCAGAGCTCTTCGGTGGGCGCCCAGAAGTACGGCTCGAGTTCGGTGGTCGCCACCGACTTGCCGACGTACGTCGCGAACAGCGGGGAGCAGGCTCGGTCGGCGCGCTTGTCGACGCCGTCGGAACCGGGCCACGCACCCGGGGCCAGGTGCGCGTTGCCGACGATCTCGCCGTCGTGGGCGACCGTGCACGGCTGACGGGTCACCGCATCCTCATGGGCGCCGGTGTCGTCGAAGCATTCGCCGATCGCCAGCTCGTCGACCGTGATCACGGCGCCGCTCGACGGCATCGTCGGGGTCGAGCCCGAGCCGGAGGCGTCGTACTCGTCATCGACCGTCGAACCGATCGCCACGATGAACAAGATGATCGCCCCGTAGAGCAGGGTCAGCACGGAGCCGATCACCAGACCGGTGATCGCCATTCCCCTGCCTTCCTGGCCGCGGCGCTTGATCTGCACCAGCGCCGCGATCCCGAGGCCGATCGCGACCGGCGCCGAGATCCCGATGACGAGTCCGCCGAGTCCGGTCACCAGTGCCGCGGTCGCCAGCGGGTTCGTCCCGGCCGTGCCGGTGTAGCCGTACCCGTAGCCATAGCCGTACTGCGCGGAGCCCGGATACTGCGCGTACGGCTGGCCGGGCTGCCCGTACGGCGGCGGCTGCTGGCCGTACTGCCCGTACTGGCCATAGCCCTGTTGCACGTACCCCGGCGCCTGCTGACCGTACTGCGGCTGCCCACCGGCAGGCTGCCCGTAGCCAGGCTGGCCATAGCCAGGCTGGCCATAGCCAGGCTGGCCGGGCTGCCCCGGTTGGCCGTAGCCGGGCTGGCCAGGCTGGCCAGGCTGGCCGTACGTCGGTTGCGACTGCCCGGTGTAGGTGGGGAACGCGCGCGTCTGATCGACCGGCCGGTCCTGCGGCCGTTCCGACCCGGGGCCGTACGGTGGCTGCGTCACGCTGTTTCCCCCACTGGTCTCTCCGGTTTCCCGACCGGCACTACCGCTGCGACCCGCGCATCGTACCCGTCAACTGGGTCCCGGGAACCCCGACCAGACACAGGACGTTGCCGTCAGCAACAGCACGATCTTGCAGGACCACGTAGTACATGTCCAGGTCCGACTGCTCATAGGGCTTGCCGACGAACTCCACGAACGCCCCCGCGCACTGCTGGGTCGCGACCGCCTCGGTCTGTTCCTCGGTCAGCCCGACCAGCGCGGCCCGCACCTTCGCGTAGGCCTCGCCGGTATGCGGTACGGCGCAATTCGCGATCCGCACCGAGCGCAGCGTCGCGGCCTCCAGGTCCGCGTCGAAACAGCGGCCGACCTCGACCTGCGCGATCGGAACGGTCCGGCCGATCCCTTGGCGGTGCTCGCCGATCAGGTTGAGCGCCACCGC
This sequence comes from Kribbella sp. NPDC048915, assembly GCF_040649595.1. NCBI lineage: Bacteria > Bacillati > Actinomycetota > Actinomycetes > Propionibacteriales > Kribbellaceae > Kribbella > Kribbella sp. NPDC048915. The sequence continues at coordinate 11,903 of NZ_JBEZFT010000089.1, forward strand.
GACGGCGATCGCGATCAGCCAGCACAGCGACACCACCAGAGCGCCGTAGGCCCATCGCTTTCCGTGACCGCCGGCACGTTTGATCCGGCGCAGCGCGATGCCTGCCAGGACGACCGCGATCGGCACCAGACCGGGCAGGCTGGTCGCGAACGCGGCCACCGCGTACCCGTCCGGGCGCGGCTTCGGCGCCGGGGCGCCCTCGAGCCAGGTCTCCGCCGAAGGCAACGGTCGCCGCGCAGGCTGAATCGGCGAAGGCGGCTGGGTCATGGTGTTCCGTTCCGGCACTCGGTCACCGGGCGTTCTGCTTGACCCGGACACCCAGTCATCGGACCGGCTGGTCTCGGTGTTACACGGTCCGCCCAGTTATCGGACGGAGTGACTCACACCTCAGCGCAGCACGCGGCGCGGGATCGTGAATCCGTCGTTGCGCCCTTCGAACAGCGCCACCGTCATCGCCTCCAGTGCGACCAGCGGCGCCACGTTGGCGTCGATGGCCTCCCGGCAGGTGCCGATCGCGTCGATCCGGCGCACTGTCTGCTCGGCGGTCGTCCGCTGAGCGAGCTGCTCGAGGTTCGCGCGCAGCTCGGCGTTGATCAGCTCGGTGCCGGCGCCGGTCTGCAGCACGAGGACGTCGCGGTACAGCGCCATCAGGTCGACCAGTGACCGGTCGAGCACATCCCGCTCCCAGCGTTTGGCGCGCGCCTTCTGCTGCTCTTCGAGCTCCTTCAGCGCCGCGTTCGCTTCCCGCGGCCGGGCGCCCTTCGTGCCGACCCCGAGCGCCTGCTCGAGCGCGGTGCGCTCCTTCTCGTCGACCCGCTCGGCGCTGGCCTTGGCCTCCTCCTTGGCCGCCTCGACCAGCTGCTGCGCGGCTTTGAGGCAGGCCCCGAGGTCACGCAGCGCAAAGGGTACGGCGAGCACCTTGTTCCGCCGCTCGCGGACCGCCTCGTCGCGAGCCAGCGCCCGCGCACGGCCGATGTGTCCCTGCGCCGCCCGCGCCGCGAACCAGGCCAGATCCTGGTCGATGCCGAGCGTCCGCCCGAGCATCTCCGCGACCGCGGCCACCGGCGGCGTCCGCAGTACCAGCAGCCGGCACCGTGACCGGATCGTCGGTACGACGTCCTCGACGGTCGGAGCGCACAGCACCCAGACCGTGCGCGGCGCCGGCTCCTCGATGCTCTTCAGCAATGCGTCCGCAGCCTGCTCGGTCAGCCGGTCCGCGTCCTCGACGACCATCACCTGCCACCGGCCCTGCGTCGGGCTCATCGCCGCGCGCCGGACCAGCTCCCGGACCTCGCTGACCCGGATCGACAGCAGCTCGGTCCGGATCAGCGACACATCCGGGTGCGCGCCGCTGAGCGCCGTACGGCATTCGTTGCACTCGCCGCAGCCCCCGTCCGCGCACTGCAGCGCGGCCGTGAAGGCCCGGCCGGCGTTCGACCGCCCCGATCCGGGCGGCCCGGTGATCAGCCACGCGTGCGTCATCCCGGCGGCCGCGGCCCCCGACTCGCCCCGCAGTACGGCGGCCGCACCGGAAACCGCCTTACCCAGCACAGCGATCGCGGGCTCTTGTCCGACCAGGTCGTCCCAGACACTCATAGGTCCACCTTCGGGAGCATCGGTTGCAGGCGGGCACGGATCTGCGCGGCGATCTCCTCGCGGTCCTGAGTCGCGTCCAGGACCAGGTAGTGCTGCGGCTCGGCGGCGGCCAGCTCGAGGAACGCCGCGCGCACCCGCTCATGGAAGTCGTCGGACTGCGCCTCGATCCGGTCCCGCTCGTGGAAGCGGCCGAGCCCGCTCTTCGGCGGCAGGTCCAGCAGGATCGTCAGATTCGGACGGAGGTCGTCGGTGGCCCAGCGGTTCACCCGTTCGACGTCGGACAGGTCCAGGTCGCGACCGGATCCCTGGTACGCCAGCGCGGAGTCGACGTACCGATCGGTGATCACCACCGCGCCCGCCTTCAGCGCCGGTTTGATCACCGAGTCGACGTGCTCGGCCTTGTCGGCGGCGTACAGCAGCGCCTCGGCGCGGTCCGAGATGTCGCCGGTCGCCGGGTCGAGAACGATCTGCCGCAACGTCTTGCCGAGCTCGGTCGCGCCGGGCTCGCGGGTCAGCAGCACCTGCTGCCCCTGCTCCTGCAGCCACTCCACCAGCAGCGCGGCCTGGGTGGACTTCCCGGCGCCCTCGCCGCCTTCGAGCGCGATGAACAGCCCGGTCGTCGGATAGTCACCGCGGGTCTTGCCGAAGCTACGCCGAACGTCCCGCCAGAATGGCACCCCTGGACGATCGTCCATCTGCCGCCAGGCGAGCAGGCCGATCACCCCGGCCAGGATCGCCGCCGCGACCATGGTCAGCGAGGCACCGTTGTACGTCACCGAACGGCCGCCGACGGTCCACGTCTGCCGCCCAATCGCACCCGCGGCGAACGGCGCGATCGCCAGCGTGACCGCGAGCACGGTCCGCACCGCCGACTGGACGAACGCGAACGTCCGGCCACGAACCGCGTCCGGTACCTCGAGACCGAGCAGCGTGTACCCGGAGACCCAGGACGCGCCCGCGCAGAACCCGAGCAGCACCGCGATCATCGTGGCGATCTCGATCTGCTGGATCAACGCCAGTCCCGCCAGGCAGATCCCGGATCCGACCAGGCCGGCCGCGAACAACCGCCGCCGGGACAGCCCGGAGAAGATCCGCGGCCCGAAGCCCATCCCGATCGCCAGTCCGCCGAACACGGCGCCGAAGAGCAAGCCGTAGCCCGGGTCGCCGGCGCCGAGGTCTTCGACGTACGTGCGGCCGAGGCCGATCACGACCGCACCGGCCGCGAACGCCCCGGAGATCCCGACCACCAGGCCGCGGACGACCGGCGTGCCGGTCACGTACGACCAGCCCTCGACCATGGTCCGCCACATCGTCGGGTGCGCCTCGTGCTCGTGCACCGCGCGCCCGATCTCCGACACCGACACGATCGCCAGCCCCGAGACCACGAACGTCGCCGCGTTCACGTAGACGGCCAGGTCGATCGCGAACTCGCCGGCCCAGCGGAACGCCAAGCTGATCGCGGTGAAGATCACCGCGGCCGGGAGCGCGGAGCCGTACGTCGTGATCAGGCTGACCTGATTGGCCGCCTCGAGCCGGTGCCGGGGCACCAGGTTCGGCACGCTGGCGTCCTTCGCCGGGCCCCAGACCAGGCTGACCACCTCGATCAGCACGGTCGCAACCAGCAACCAGGTGAGCGAGCCGACGAGTGGGATCGAGACGAAGAACGCCGCCCGGACGAAGTCGCCGACGATCATCGTCCAGCGCCGGTCGAGCCGGTCGGCGACCCAGCCCGCGACCGGCCCCATCACCAGCGCGGGCAGCACCCGGAGGAACAGCACACCGCCGATCGCGTAGTTCGCCAGTTGGTAGTCGTCGCCGGCGAACGAGCGCGCCATCGCGGTCAGCGCGAGCAGGCCGACCCAGTCCCCGAGGCTCGACAGCCCGAACGCGATCCAGAGCCGCCGGAACGCCCGGATCCGCAACACCGCCCGCACGTCGTGCGCCGGTGCAGGATCGGTCAACGGGTCATGAACCTCCGGCACACCGCAAGCCTAGTGGGCGGCGTGGACAGCCTCGCGCAGCGCATCCTGTACCGCCTCGAGGGCCACCTTCACACCGGTCGCCGGCAGGAAACCGAAGCCCAGCCGGAACACCCGCGGCTCGTCTCCGAACCAGTCGCCGTCCGCCAGCCGGACGCCGGCTTCCGCCGTGGCCCGCCGGAACCGTTCGAGGTCGACCGTCCGCGCGAGACGGATCACGCACAACGCCCCGGCATCCGGCCGGATCCATTCGACGACGTCGGCGTTCGCGCGGACCCAGTCCTCGGTCAGCTCGAGGTTCTCCCGCAGCCAGGCTCTCCGCACGGTGAGGATCTCCGCCTCCTCCTCGAACACCCGGACCGCGAGCGCCTCGGCCACCGTCGACGCGGAGACCACCGTGCTGAACTTGCCCGTCCGCAACTGCTCGATCAGTCCCGCGTCCGTGCTGATCGCCCACCCGATCCGCAGCCCGGCCGCACCGTGGCACTTCGACAGCGACCCCACGACCACCACGTTGGGCCCGAGGTCGAGCGCCGTACCGGCCACCGGATCGTCACCGTACGACGCGATCCGATAGGTCTCGTCGACCATCAGGTACGCGTCCGGGCAGATCTCGCGCATCGCCACCACGATGTCGCGCAGGGTGTCGTGCGGAACTGCGACGCCGGACGGGTTCTGCGGCGTCGCCAGGCTGACCAGCCGCGTCTCCGGCGTCAGCTGCGCACGGATCGCGGCCGCCGACAGCCGGTAGCCCTCGTCGAAGGTGAGCGGTACGACGCGCACCGACGCCCCGACCGTCTCGAAGACGCTGCGCGTGATCGGGAACTCGGGTCCGGTCGTGACGACCTGACCGCCCCGATCGGCGAGCAGATAGGCGAGCAGGAAGATCGCATGCATCCCGCCGACCGTCACCACCACGTCGTCCGGCCGGACGCCGTGCCGGTCCGCGATCGCCGTCCGCAAGGCCGGGCTGCCGGGCGCGGTGCCGTACCCGAGCTCGTGGTCGGCGAGCTCCGGCGTGAGCAGGTCGCCGAGGCGGAGGTTCGGCCCGTAGCTCTCGCTCAGGTCGTGCCGCGGCTGCGCTGCGGTCAGGGACATGATCGGGTTGCTCGCGAAGGTCGCCATACCGTCATGGTTCTGCACGAACGCTGGCCGGGGCAGAGCCAATCCGGCAGAATTGGTTCGCAGATGAGACCAATCGAGGTGGTAGCCCGGTTGGGCCGCTGGTCGTCCGGCCGCGGCCCGCTCTACGTACTGCTCGCGGCCCGGCTGCGGCAGCTGATCGACGACGGCGATCTGCCGCCAGGCGTCCTGCTGCCACCCGATCGTGCGCTCGCCGGGGCGTTGGCGGTTGGGCGTACGACGGTGGTGGCCGCGTACGACCTGCTGCGCGCCGAGGGCCGGATCACCCGGCGCCAGGGCAGCGGAACACGTGTGGCCGGCGTACCGTCCGGGGATCCGGTCGACGATGCGCCGGTCGATCCGATCTTCCTTGACTCGCTCGAAGCGCGGGACGACGACGTACTGCTCGCCGTCTGCGCCGCGCCGGGCGATCCCCCGCCGCAGCTGGCCGACGCGTTCCTGACGATCGCCCCGGAACTCGGCCGGATCACCGACGACATCGGCTACTACCCGTACGGGCATCCGGCGCTGCGCGCGGCGTTGGCAGATCGGTACGCGGCGCGTGGTGTCCCGACGACGCCCGAGCAGATCATCGTGACCAACGGCGGCCAGCAGGCGTTGTCGCTGCTCGCGCAGGCCCTGCTCGCACCCGGCGACCAGGTCCTCGTCGAGGCGCCGACGTACCCAGGCGCACTGGAGGTCTTCCGCGAACAGGGCGCCGTACTGCGTGGATTGCCGGTCGGCCTCGACGGTCTCGAGACGGCGATCCGCGAGCGGCGACCGGCGCTCGCCTACGTCATCCCGACGTACCAGAACCCGACCGGCGCGATGATGTCCGCGCTCGCCCGGCAACGGGTGGCCGCGGCCGGGATCGCTGTGATCGAGGACGAGGTACCCGCCGACCTCGGGTTCCCCGGTGCGCAGCAGCCAGTGCCGATAGCGGCGTACGGCGACACCGTGATCTCGATCGGCTCGCTCAGCAAGAGCATCTGGGGCGGCCTGCGGATCGGCTGGATCCGCGCGACACCACCGCTGATCAACCGGCTGGCACGCCTCCGCGCGGTCCACGACCTGGGCGGCAACATCCCCACCCAACTGGCCGCCGTCCACCTGCTGCCGCTCCTCGACGGCCCCGAACTCCCGCGCGCCCTGAAGGCCCGCCACGACCACCTGTACCGGCAACTCACCGCGGCCCTCCCGACCTGGGAGATCCCGACCGTTCAGGGAGGTCAGTGCCTCTGGGTCCGGCTGCCGTGCGGTGACGGCGTCTCGTTCGCCCAAACCGCCCTCCGCCACGGCTTGGCCGTCCTCCCGGGCGCCGGCCTCGACATCACCGGCGCCGGCACCCCCTACATCCGCCTGCACTTCCGGGCCTGCCCCGACGCCCTCACCGAAGCGGTCCGCCGCCTGACCCACGCCTGGTCCGACTACCACCCACCAACCACTCACCCGCACCCCCGCCCCACCCTCGCGATCTGACAATTCAGGTGTAGAACAAAACGTTCTACACTGGTGCCATGGACAAGATCCCCGTGCGTGAGCTCAACCAGCACACGAGCGCAGTGCTGGCGCGGGTCGCCAACGGCGAGACGCTCGAAATCACCGTCAGCGGCCGACCGGCGGCCCGGCTCGTTCCCATCGACGACGACACCAGCGTCCGCGCCGACCTCATCCGTCGCGGCCGGTTGATCCCGGCGAGCAACCCGGGGCCGCTCCGGCTTCCGCCCGGCGAGGTGGACAAAACGGTCGACTCGACCGACATCATCTCGGACCTTCGCGAGGAGCGTCTGTGATCTTCCTCGACTCGGCCGCGATCGTGAAGCTGATCCGGCGCGAAGCCGAGAGCGACGCACTCGCGAACTGGCTCGCTGCGCAGCCCGACAAGGATCTGACTGCGTCGTCGCTGGTCCTCACCGAGGTGCCTCGTGCGCTGCGCCGATCCGACCCCGGCCGCCTCTCGGCCGTCCCGACCGTCCTCGCGCGGCTGAACCGTGTCCCGGTGGACGACACGGTGCTCTCGACGGCAGCGACCTACCCCGAGCCGATGTTGCGCACGCTCGATGCCATTCATCTCGCCAGCGCTCAGTCATTGGCGCTGGAGGGTCTGACGCTCACCGCCTTCGTCACCTACGACAAGCGCCTGCTGGCTGCGGCCGCCGAGATCGGGTTGCCGACGGCGGCTCCGGGAGCCAACTGATCGTTGCGCGGATCCCCAGGCCATCACAAGTGGCGCCGGCGTGACCGGTGCCGCTTGGTGGGGCGGGTGCGGCGGATGGTGATGGCCTGGGGATTCGGGCTCAGCTGGTGAAGCGGAGGGTGATGGCCGCCGGGGCGGTCTTCAGCTTGTCGCGGTCGGGGAGGGCGGGGCCGCACGCGGCGGTGCCTACACCGGTCTGCGCGAGGTCGAGGGTGACGTAGGTGGTGTCACCGGCGACCAGCTCCGCGGCGTGCTTGGCGTTCTCGAGGGCGGCGCTGGTCCAGTCGCGGACGGTCAGACCGAACAGTTGGTCGACGGCTTCGATGCGCAGGCCGTCGAGCTGGGCCCAGCGGGTGTCGATGCGGTGCCCGTTCTCCTGCGGTCGCACGTACGGCGTCTGCAGGTCGGCGACCGTGGCGATGTACTTGCCCACCGCGGCAGCCGCGCGGGTGTCGACGTAGGCCTCGTTCGGTCCGGTGCCGAACCATTCGACCCGCTGCACCTTCGGGAGTTCGAAGGTGATGCCGAGTCGCGGCAGCACCTCCGGGAACAGCCCCTCGGGTACGACGCTCAGCTGCAGGACCACTGCACCGTCGACGGCGGTCCAGCGCCAGGTCGCCCGAAGACCCCACTGCAGTTGCGGCGGCGCCGTCCGGGTGACTACCTCCCAGGCGCCGTCGTTTTCACCCTGGGAAACGATTCGGTGCTGCACCCGGTGCAGGCCTTCCTCGCGCCAGGCGTCCGCGACACCGGGGATGGCGTCGTTGTCGATCGGCGCCCGCCAGACGTCGAGTCGCGCGTTCTGCACGCCCGCGACGCTGATTCCGTGCACACCGGCGGTACCGACGGCCGGGGACCCGCTGACCGTGACATCGGCGGCGACCGACTCGTCCAGCCGGATCTGGCCCCACGCGATCCGGTGGCCGGCGTCGGCCCACGGGGTTGCCTCGGCGAGCTCTGCGGTGACCGTCAGCCAGGTCTCGGGCCGGCCGTCCGCGCGCTGCTTGTCGATCCCGGGCGGCAGCTCGACCGAGACGGTCTCGCCGGGCGCGATCACCGGCACCGGCAGCCCGCCCTCGCCGATGACCTCACCCTCGGCCTCGGTGCGCAGCGTGAACCGCAGGTGGCTGGTGTCGAGCACCTCGTAGCGGTTGGTGATCGACACCTGGTTGCCGTCGGCAACGATTCGCAGCGGCTCGATCACCTTGATGTACTCGAGCATGCCCGGTGACGGCGTCCGGTCCGGGAACAGCAGTCCGTCGCAGACGAAGTTGCCGTCGTGGATCGTCTCGCCGAAGTCACCGCCGTACGCGTAGACCTCGCGGCCGTCGATGGTGGTCCGCAGCCCGTGGTCGATGAACTCCCAGATGAAGCCGCCCTGGCAGCGCGGGTACTTCTCGAACACCTCGCGGTAGTCGAGCAGCCCGCCCGGCCCGTTGCCCATCGCGTGCCCGTACTCGCACAGGATGAACGGCAGGTTCCGGTACAGGCCGGGGTCCGCGCCGATCTCCGCGCAGCCCTCGGGCGAGGTGTACATCCGCGAGTAGATGTCGACCCACTCGGCCTCGGTGTCGCGCTCGTAGTGCACCGGCCGCGACGGGTCGAGCTCCTTCACCAGGTCGTACATCGCCTTGAGGTTGTCGCCCATGCCGCACTCGTTGCCGAGCGACCAGATCACGATCGACGGGTGGTTCTTGTCGCGGTGCACGGTCCGCCGCATCCGGTTCACCAGGTCGTCGCGGAACCGCTCGTCCATCACCGGGTTCGGCAGCTTCGGCGGCTGCGGCTCGTACCCGAACCCGTGCGTCTCCAGATCGCACTCGTCGATCACGTACAGCCCGTACTCGTCGCACAGCGACAGGAAGTACGGGTGCGGCGGGTAGTGGCTGGTGCGGACTGCGTTGATCCCGGCCCGCTTCATGATCAAGACGTCGTCGAGCATGTCCTGCTCGGTCACCGACCGCCCGCGGTCGGGGTGGAACTCGTGCCGGTTCACGCCGTTGAACAGCACCCGGTTGCCGTTGACGGTGAAGATCCCGTCGACGATCGCGACGGTCCGGAACCCGATCCGCAACCGCACCTCGCCGCCCGCGGTCCGCAGTACGGCGTCGTACAACCGCGGCACCTCGGCCGACCACGGCTGCACGCCCTCGACCCGGGTGTGCTCGCCGGTCGGCAGTTCCAGCCCGAGCTCGGGGATGGACACGGTGCCCGGTACGTCGGACTCGACCAGCAGCGTGCCCGCGCCGTCGATGTGGTCCCAGGCAGCCTTCACGAACACGTCGGTCGGGGCGTCCGGGCGCAGCGCGAGCAGGGTGACCTCACGGAAGATCCCGGACAGCCACCACATGTCCTGGTCCTCGACGTACGAACCCGTCGACCACTGGTGCACCCGCACCGCGATCCGCGCTTCCTTGCCCGGGGCAACCAGCTCGGTGACGTCGAACTCACTGGCCAGCCGGGACCCGGACGACCAGCCGACCCATTCGCCGTTCACGTACACCGCGAACCGCGAGTCCACACCCTCGAACCGCAGCACGATCCGGGCGCCCGCGAAGTCGGCCGGCACCGCGACGGTCCGGACGTAGTCGCCGGTCGGGTTGTCGGTCGGTACGTACGGCGGCTCCAGCGGGAACGGGTAGACCACGTTCGTGTACGCCGGCGCGCCGTAGCCGCTCAGCTGCCAATGACCGGGGACCGCGATGGTGTCCCAGCCTGAGGTGTCCGGGTCCTTCAGGTCGTCCGGCGCGTCCGCGACGGTCGGCGACAGCCGGAAGCTCCAGTCGCCGGTCAACGACACCCGACCCGAGTCGTCGTCCAGCCAGGCCCGCGGGGGCAGAACGTTCTCACCGGACGCGAAGTCCTCGACGTAGCTGTGGTCATGAGTCACAACCCAGGAGCCTAAGCCCTGACCGTTCATGAATCCACACCGATGAACAGATATGGACAGCGGTGACCGATAGAGGTCAGGGCCGGCACTCCTTGCACACCCCGACCAGGGCCACCTGCTCGGGGGCGAGATGGAACCCGAGGTCGCGGGCGAGCTTCTTCCGGGCGGATTCGAGCACGTCGCCCGGGGCGTCGTACACGGTGCCGCATTCGGAGCAGCGCAGGTGCAGATGCCGCGGAGCGAGGTCGCCGGCCAGGTGGTACGTCGTCCCCGCGCGGCCGAGGTGGACGTGCGTGACCAGCCCGAACTCGCCGAGCGCGTCGAGCGCCCGGTAGACCGTGGCGCGGTGGATCCCCGGCCGGAGCTGCTCGGCCCGCTCGCCGATCTGCTCGGCGCTCAGGTGTTCCTCGGTGCCCGCGAGCACCTCGACCACCGCGAGCCGGGCCGGGGTCACCCGCTCACCCCGCTCCCGTAACCGCTGCGCACTGACCTCGACCGCACTCGTCATCGGGCGCCGCTCCCTCTCAGGACTTCTTGGCCGCCGTCTTCTTGGCGGCGGTCTTCTTGGCCGCCGTCTTCTTCGCGGTCGTCTTCTTCGCCGCCGTTTTCTTCGCCGCCGTCTTCTTCGCCGCGGTCTTCTTGGTGGCCGTCTTCTTCGCGGCCTTCTTGGCGGTCTTCTTCACCGGACCGCGGGCCCGCTTCTCGGCCAGCAGCTCCGCCGCGCGCAGCAGCGAGATCGTGTCCACCGAGTCGTCCTTGCGAAGGGTCGCGTTGGTCTCCCCGTCGGTGACGTACGGACCGAAGCGGCCCTCCTTCACCACGATCGGCTTCTTCGACTCCGGGTCCTCGCCGAGCTCCTTCAGCGGCGGCGCGGCGGCCCGCCGGCCGCGCTGCTTCGGCTCGGCGTAGATCTTCAGCGCCTCGTCGAGGGTGATGTCGAACATCTGCTCCTCCGACGACAGCGAGCGCGAGTCCGTGCCCTTCTTCAGGTACGGCCCGTAGCGCCCGTTCTGCGCGGTGATCTCCTCACCGCTCTCCGGGTCGGTCCCGACCACCCGCGGCAGCGACAGCAGTTTCATCGCGTCCTCGAGGGTGACCGACTCCAGCGTCATCGACTTCAGCAGCGACCCGGTCCGCGGCTTCGCGCCCTTCGGCGCGTCCTCCGGCAGCACCTCGGTCACGTACGGCCCGAACCGTCCGGCCTTCGCGACCACCTTGAGGCCGGTGTCCGGCGCGGTCCCCAGCTCGTGCTCGACGCCGGACGGCTGTGCGAGCAGTTCCTGCGCCTTCTCCACAGTCAGCTCGTCCGGCGGCAGGTCCTCGGGCACGTTCGCGCGGCGCTCGTCCTTGTCCTCGACGTACGGCCCGTAGCGGCCGACGCGAACCACGATGCCGCTGTCGTCGCCACCGACCGGGAACGTCGACATCTCCCGAGCGTCGATGTCGCCCAGGTCGGTGACCATCGATTTCAGGCCCTCGAGCTGGTCGTCACCGAAGTAGAACCGGGCCAGTACGCCCTCGCGCTGCAGGTCACCGGCCGCGACCTCGTCGAGCACATCCTCCATCGTCGCGGTGAACGCGTAGTCCACCAGCCGGGTGAAGTGCTCCTCAAGCAGCCGGACGACCGCGAACGCCAGCCAGGCCGGCACCAGCGCCTGGCCCTTCTTGTAGATGTACTTACGCGCCTGGATCGTGCCGATGATCGACGCGTACGTCGACGGCCGGCCGATCTCGCGCTCTTCGAGCTCGCGGATCAGCGTGGCCTCGGTGTAGCGCGCCGGCGGCTTGGTCTCGTGCCCGGACGCGACCACCTCGGTCGCGGGCAGCACGTCGCCCTCGGCCACGTCCGGCAGCCGGGTCTCCTGGTCGTCGGTGCTCGCGGACGGGTCGTCCGCGCCCTCGACGTACGCCTTCAGGAACCCGTGGAACGTGATCACGCGGCCGGACGAGGTGAACTCGCACTGCTCACCGCTGGCGGCGGTCGCGTCGATCTTGATCGAGACGCTGCGCCCCTCGGCGTCCTTCATCTGGGACGCGATCGTCCGCATCCAGATCAGCTCGTACAGCCGGTACTCCGCGCCGGTCAGACCGGTCTGCGCCGGAGTTTGGAAGACCTCACCGGCCGGGCGGATCGCCTCGTGCGCCTCCTGCGCGTTCTTCACCTTCGAGGTGTAGACGCGCGGCTTGTCCGGCAGGTACGACGCGCCGTACAGCTCCCGGACCTGCGCCCGGGCGGCAGTGATGGCGGTGTCCGACAGCGTGACACTGTCGGTACGCATATAGGTGATGTTGCCGTTCTCGTAGAGCCGCTGAGCGACCTGCATGGTCTGCGAGGCGGACATGCCGAGCTTGCGGCCGGCCTCCTGCTGCAGCGTGGTGGTCCGAAACGGCGCGTACGGCTTGCGGGTGTAGGGCTTGGACTCGATCGAGCGAACGGTGAACTGCGAGTCCCGCAGCGCCGTCGCCAGCGCGGTCGCGGTCTGCTCGTTCAGGTGGACCGTGTTCGCACCCTTGAGCTCACCGGTCGAGCTGAAGTCGCGACCCTGGGCCACGCGCTTGCCGTCCACCGACACCAGGCGGGACGGGAACTGCCGCGGCGTCCGGTTCGCACCGGCGTCGAGGGTCGCGTCCAGGTCCCAGTACGACGCGCTGCGGAAGGCGATCCGCTCCCGCTCGCGGTCGACGACCATCCGGATCGCGACGGACTGCACCCGGCCGGCCGACAGCCGCGGCATGACCTTCTTCCACAGCACCGGCGAGACCTCGTACCCGTACAGCCGGTCGAGGATGCGGCGCGCCTCCTGGGCGTCGACGAGCGCCTCGTCGATGTCCCGGGCGTTGCCGACCGCGTCCTGGATCGCCTTTGGGGTGATCTCGTGGAACACCATCCGGCGGACCGGGACCTTTGGCTTCAGCTCCTCCAGCAGGTGCCAGGCGATCGCCTCGCCCTCGCGGTCCTCATCTGTCGCCAGGTAGAGCTCGTCGGCGCCCTTGAGCAGGTCCTTGAGCTTGCGGATCTGCGCCTTCTTGTCGGCGGGCACGACGTAGAGCGGGTCGAAATGGTCGTCGACGTTCACCCCGAGGCGCGCCCAGGGCAGGCCTTTGTACTTGGCGGGGATCTCGTCCGCGCCGCTCGGCAGGTCGCGGATGTGGCCGAAGCTGGACTCCACCACGTACCCGGACCCGAGGAAACCGGCGATCATCCGCGCCTTCTTCGGCGACTCGACAATCACCAGACGGGTCCCCGCCGCTGTCTTCGTCCCTGCTGCCCCTGCCACTGCGCTCCCTACTCTCGTGCTGCCGACAACGCCTCTGCCCCGGCGTCTGTTCCCCCGAGCACAGACCGGCCCTGCCCGAGGACAGGGTACGGCCGACGGCAACGCATTTCTCAACGCACGGTAACCGGTGAAGGTCCTGGCATGCCCTCCGAGGTTTCCAGAGTGCGTGCCTGAGTCTTGCAGACTGTGGCGAACACAGACCGTCACCGCGCGTCGCGGTACCGCCACAGTGTGCCCCGGGCGACCGCTACGAGCGTACGCCGTCTCAGCGGACGAAGCGCACCTCGGGGAATCGCGACGACTGCCCGCGGAGCAGCAGGGCCGGTCGCCGGCGCACTGTCTGGTCGAAGAACGCACCGACGTACTCGCGCTGGGCGAGCACGCTCCGGGCGGGCGGTACGCGGCCCACGAGCGCTGTCATCACCGAGGTGATGATCGGGTCGTCGCCGTAGATCTCGTGGAACAACTGGGCGAAGACGAACTGATAATCGGTGAACGCCTTCTGCTTGGCGCCGGCCAGCGTGAGGTTCAGCTTCCCGCCGGGCCGGGCGGCCCAGAAACTCGCCCACGACGGGTCGTAGTACTCCTTGCCGGGATCGGTCCGCTGCGTCTCGTCGGAACCGAACAGCAGGAACGGGCGGTCCAGACCGCTCTCGGCGACCTCACCCAGCGGCCCGCGCACCCGGTCGTCCTGCAGCGTGCCGTCGAGGTCGATCCCGGACCGGATCCGGTCGTCGACCAGCATCGTGTTCGCCGCGACGTACCCGCCGAGCCCGATGCCGAACATGCCGACCTTGGGCAGGTCGAGCCCGTCGGCCAGCCCGGCCGGGAGATCTTTGCCCTCGGCATCGACATTCCGGCCGCCGGCGATCCGCTCCAGCTGGTTCAGGACGAACCGCGTGTCCGCGGTCCGGGTCTCGACCGCCTGGCGGATGCGGCCCGCGTCGGCGGGCTCCGATGTCCCGGGCTGAAGCCGGCCGCGGGGGAACTCCACCGGCGCCTCGTGGGTGTGGTCGATCGTCACCACGACGTACCCCCGGCTCGCCAGATCCTCGACCAGCGCAGTGTTCACGAACCGGCTGTACTGATAGCCGGGGGAGAACAGGACGACGGGGTGCCGCAGCCGCTGCACCGGGACGTCGACGCGCGAATGCGTCACAGTGTTCGCGAAGTCGAACGATCCCGGTGGAACCGCCAGCCCATCCTCGCCGGTCCACGCCTCGTCCACCGCGGCCGCGGTCTTCGGCGGCAGGTACTTGGCGTACTGCGCCGTACCGGACAGCGCGGCTGGGTACCAGAGGCTGATCATCAACTCCCGGTGACCGCTCGGCATGCTCGGGTCCGGCCGGTCCCGGTCGATCAGATGCAGTGCGGTCGTGCCGAGGGCCTTGCGGCCGGTCGGCGCGGGCAGCCGGAAGCGGACCGGATGGAAGTCCGGCTCACCCGCGGTGACTGGGTGCTTTGCGGCAGGGGCATGGGTCGGGTCGTACGGCGAGGCCTGCGCCGGACCGGACACCAAGCCCGGTACCGCGGCCCCGACGAGGCCGGCGGCCAGGCCGGTCCGCAGAACGTTTCGCCGGGTGAGGAGGTGGTCCGTGGTGCTGATGGGACGCGAGTTCGCCATGTGACTCATCGTCAGTGTCAGGTTTCACCCCGTGATGGCAACACCGTCTCAACTTCATCAAGGCCGAGCTGATGACAAACCGTCGACGGTGCGTTTCACTGTGCACATCTTGTTCATTGATGCGTGAAGTGAGGCACTCGTGAGCATCTTTGTCCGCATGAAACGTTCAGTGGTCGCCGTGGCCCTGTTGGCCGGTGCACTTGTGCACGCCACCGCTCCCGCGCAGGCCGCGGGCACCACGCTCGGTGACATCACCGGGTTCTCCGCCGAGGCCGCGACGTACACGCTCAGCGCCGGCGCCGCGAAAGTCCGGGTTGCTTTCCTTAAGGACGACGTTTTCCGGCTCTGGATGGCACCGGACGGAACGTTCACCGACCCGGCCAACACCGGCGAGGGCTCGAACATCGTCGTCAAGACCGACTACGGCACGCCGAAGACGACCTGGCGCGACCGCGGCGCGTACTACTCGCTCACGACCGGCAAGATCGAGGTCCGGGCGCAGAAACGGCCGCTGAAATTCTCGGTGTACCGCTCGAACGGGCAGCTGGTGTGGGCCGAGGCCGCGCCGCTGTCGTGGACCGACGCCTCGACCACGCAGAACCTCACCCGCGGCGCGAACGAGCAGTTCTTCGGCGGCGGCATGCAGAACGGCCGCTTCACGCACCGCGACCGGACGATCAAGATCTCGCGGGACTTCAACTGGGAGGACGGCGGCAACCCGAACGCGTCGCCGTACTACATGAGCACCGCCGGGTACGGCGTTTTCCGCAACACGTTCAGCCCGGGTAGCTACACGTTCACCGACCCCGTCGCCACGACCCACGACGAGCAGCGCTTCGACGCGTACTACTTCATCGGTGACCTCAAGACGTCGCTCGACCGGTACACCGAGCTCACCGGCCGGCCGTTCATGCCGCCGATCTACGGCCTCGAGTACGGCGACTCGGACTGCTACAACCGCGGTCACTACGCGACCGACCCGGACCCGAGCAACGACTGGAAGGTCCACCCGGACAAGGTCACAACACTGGACGCGGTCAAGGTCGCGCAGCGGTTCAAGGACGAGGACATGCCCGGCGGGTGGATGCTCGTCAACGACGACTACGGCTGCGGGTACTCCGCCACTACCGAGTCCGAGCAGGTCGAGGGCACCTGGTGGGGCAAGCGGGACATCCCCGCGCTGAAGCAGGCCGGTGACGAACTGCGCACCCGGAACATCGAGATGGGTCTGTGGACCCAGTCCAACCTGGACCGCCAGCAGTCCGAGGTCGGCGAGGCGGGCGTCCGCGTCCGCAAACTCGATGTCGCATGGGTCGGTCCGGGGTACCGGCATGCGCTGACCGCCTGCGACACCGCCCACGACGGCATCGAGCAGTACAGCGACGCGCGCGGCTTCGCCTGGATGGTCGAAGGCTGGGCCGGTGCACAACGGTGCGCGGTGCAGTGGACCGGAGACCACAGCGGCTCGCTCGACGCCATCAAGTGGCAGATACCCGCGATCCACGGCTCCGGCAACTCGGGCATCGCCTACAGCGCGGGTGACGTGGACGGGATCTTCGGCGGCTCGCCCACGTCGTACGTCCGCGACCTGCAGTGGAAGGTGTTCAACCCGGCGTTCATGACGATGTCCGGGTGGGCGACGCCGGCGTACAAGCAGCCTTGGGCGTACGGCGATCCCTATACGGCGATCAACCGCAAGTACCTGAAGCTCCGCGAGCGGCTGCTGCCGTTCTTCTACACCTACGCTGCCGAGGCGCACCGCACCGGCGCACCGCTGAACCGCTCGCTGGTGCTGGAGTACCCGGACGACCCTGCCACCTGGGACGACACCACGAAGTACGAATTCCTGGCCGGCAAGGAGTTCCTGGTCGCACCGATGTACGACGCGGACGAGGTACGCGACGGCATCTACCTGCCCGCGGGCCGGTGGATCGACTACTGGACGGGCCGGGTGTACCAGGGTCCGACGACGGTCAACGGGTACCACGCTGGGTTGGTCACGCTGCCGCTGTTCGTGAAGGCCGGCGCGGTGGTGCCGATGTGGAAGGCCGGGGTCAACACGGCGGCCGAGCAGCGCCCCGGCGACCCGGTGACCGTCGACATCTACCCGTCCGGGAAGTCCTCGTTCAGCCTGTACGAGGACGACCGCGTGACTCGGTCCTCAGCACACGCGACGCAAACGTTTGCTGTCGAGGCACCGGTGAGTGGTCGGGGTGATGTGGTTGTGAAGATCGGCGCCAGCGTCGGGAAGTACGCCGGCAAGCCGGCCAGTCGTCCGTACGAGCTGACCGTTCACACGGGCTCCGCTCCGCATCAGGTCACCATCGACGGGCGACCGGCGCAATGGACCTACACGGACGGTGTGGTGCGCGTACAAACTGCGTCGATTCCGTTGTCGCGGAACGCTGTGGTGAAGCTCGGCGGGACGTCCGCCGTCGGCGGTCCGGACGTGGCGAACACCTTCGGCACCCCTGAACTGAGCACGCCGTCGCTGTGGAACGCGCCGGGGCAGGCCACCGAGGTGACCGCGTCCTTCCGCAACGACACGGCGACGACGGTGCGCTCCGTGCAGCTTGACGTCCAGGTCCCGGCCGGGTGGACCGTGTCCGGCAGGAACACGTTTTCCTTGGTGCGGCCCGGGCAGACGGTCGCGGCCAAGCTTCAGGTCACTCCCGGCGCGGACGTTCAGCCGGCAAGTTTCACGTTGGCGTTGAAGGCGTCGTACGTTGCTCAAGGCAAGCGTTATGGGAATCTCGCGAGCGGTACGGCGCAGTTGCCGTACGCATCGGTGTCGCAGGCCGCCAACGTGGTCGGGGTGAGCGACGCGTCGACGTACCAGCAGGGGAACTTCGATGGGTCGGGCAACAGCTTCAACGGCGAGGCCCTGGCCGCCGCCGGCTACACGCCTGGCGCGACGGTGGAGGTTGAAGGTGCGACGTTCACCTGGCCAGACGGTGCGCCCGGGACACCGAACGTCGTGAAGAACCAGTCGGCGCCGATTCTGGTATCGGGTACCGGATCACATCTCGCGCTGCTCGGTGCGGGCGCAAGCCTGAACGCACGCGGAACGGTGTCGATCATCTACACCGACGGATCGACCTCCGAAGGTACGTTCCAGCTGCCGAACTGGTGCTGCCAGGACCCGACCACGGGCGGCGCGAAACTCGCAGTGTCGGTCAAGGGGCGTTACACGCAAGCCGGTCTGAGCAACACGACCACGGACTACCGCGTGTTCTACACCGCCGTACCGCTCACTCCCGGCAAGACCGTGAAAGCGATCAGACTCCCCGGCGGCGGCCTCGGCTTCTTCGCCGCCGCGATCGCCGACAAACCGTTGCCTCCGGCACCCAAGGGTGAGAACTGGGTCAGCGACCTCGAGTTCCTTGACTCCACCAACGGTTGGGGCCCGGTGGAGCGCGACCACAGCAACGGCGAGGACGGCGCCGGCGACGGTGGTCCACTCACGCTCGACGGCGTGACGTACGCGAAGGGCCTCGGAACGCACGCGCCGTCGTCCGTCAGCGTCCACCTGGGCGGCAACTGCACGAGTTTCACCAGCAAAATCGGCATCGACGACGAGGTCGACGACCGTGGCAAGGTCACCTTCAAGGTTCTGACCGACGGCACCGCCCGCTACACCTCCGACCAACTCACCGGCACCTCCCCGACAGCCACCACAACGGTGGATGTCGCCGGCGCCCAGACCCTCACTCTCCAAGTCACCGACGGCGGCGACGGCATCACCAGCGACCACGCCAACTGGGCCGTCCCCAAACTCACCTGCAACCCCTGACCCACCCGAGACCCCGACCACATCCCCCACTCACCGCCCCCCGCACGGCTCACCCCTCACCCCCCTCCCCACCCCCGAGTCGCCGGCCCTCCTCTCCCGGCACAACCCCAATGCCGCTCAGTTAGGGCTGGGGTGTGGTTGTCAACCGTCGTGGATGTGGATGGTGTGGGTGATCTTGTAGTTGTTGCGGTCGGTGG
>NZ_JBEZFT010000090.1:0-30341 GCF_040649595.1 Kribbella sp. NPDC048915
TCCTACCGGGAGTCCCGCTGCTTCACGTTCACCGACACACCGCTTGACACCAAACCGTACCCACTAACTAAGCGGCATTGGGGGCAACCCTCCAGGTCAGTGGGCAGGCGAAGCTGACCGCCGGGCAGCACAGGCCCGGGGAGCCCCGGGAACCCGGAGGCCGAAAGCGGTACGGCGCGCGCCGGGAGTCGGCCGGAATCACACCGGTGCAATTCACGCCTGGGCAAAGGAAAGAGGCTCGGCGTGCCTTCGGACCAACCGACGATGCACTGGCTGCGCACCGCACGGCTGTTGTCTACTGGCCGCCGAGCCTCTTCCACCTCTGCCCCGCGGGGGGCTCACCACCGGTGACCTCAGCCCCCGTCGACTCAAGCCTGGCTTTGACCTGGTCAGCGTCGCGGGATCATCCGGTGGCCGAACTTCATGTGACCGTTGCACAAACGGGATGTGACGACTCCCAAAACGATGCTCGCTGGCGACGACGGTGTCAACCTCTCCGATGGCTCTTTGAGGTCGTTGTAACACGATCGTCTGCGCTGCCAGGGAAAACGAGGATCACTCAGTCGAATCACGTTACAGAGCGAGATCGGCACTCTACGTAATCGTTACCCAGGGCAACCAATCGTCACGCAACCGGGACGACAACGGTTCCCTTGGCCCTCGTGATTTCCAGCGGTTCGGGCAGCACTTCGGCGGCCGACTCCGAGCGGTCCGGCCGGCCGCGGCAGACGACGTACGCGCTGAAGTCGAGGTCCCGGCTGCGGTTCCCGACCCGGCTGATCGTCGCGGTCACCTCGACCACGTCACCGGCCTTCAGCGGCTGAAGAAATTGAACGTCGGAGTACGACGCGAACAGGCCCTCGTCACCGTCGGCCTGGATGCACACCTCGGTCGCGACGTCACCGAACAGGGCCAGCACGTACGCCCCGTCGACCAGGTTGCCGGCGTAGTGCGCGTGGCTGTACGGCACGTAGCGGCGATGGGTGACGGTCAGTCCAATAGTTGCCTTTGACACCTTTATGCGCTCTTCCGGTAGGCGTGGCGACGGGTCACCAACGCGTCGACGAGATAGCTGGCCACTTCACCCGGCGTGGTCCCGCGGCCGAACACCCGGTCGACACCGAGCTCCTCGGCCATCTGCTCGGTGAAACGGGGGCCGCCGGCAACAAGAATCGGGCGCTGGTCCTCGGGGTACGCCTCCCGGAACGCGGCCGACATCTCCTTGGTGTTCAGGACATGCGCCTCGCGCTGGGTCACCACCTGCGAAACCAGGATCGCGTCCGCCTTGTCGGCCTTGGCGCGCCGGACGAGTTCCGGTACGGAGACCTGCGCGCCGAGGTTCACCACCTTGAGCTCGCGGTAGTACTCCAGGCCCTTCTCGCCCGCGAACCCCTTGATGTTGAGGATCGCGTCGATGCCGACGGTGTGCGCGTCGGTGCCGATACACGCGCCGACGACGGTCAGCCGGCGCCGCAAACCCTTGCGGATCGCCAGGTTGACCTCCTTCGGTGAGAGCAGCGGGTAGTCGCGCTCGACCACCTCCACCTTCGAGGTGTCGACGAGGTGGTTCACCGGACCGTAGACCACGAAGAACGTGAAGTCCGGGCCGATCGCCTTCGAGTGCACAACCAGGGCCGGGTCCATGCCCATCTTGTTCGCGAGCTGGACCGCCGCGCCCTCGGCCCGCTTGTCGTGCGGGACCGGCAACGTGAACGACAGCTGCACCATACCGTCGCCCGTGGTGTCGCCGTACGGCCGGATGATGCTCACTGGTCCGCCTCCAACAGCTCGATCGCCGGGTTGTAGTACGCCGCGGACTTCCGGGCGACGCCGTCGAGACCGCGGCCGGCGTCCTGCGGCCGCTTCATCAAGCCGAAGGTGCCGTCGCCGATCGCGTTCAGCAGACCGTCGTCGACGATCCGCTCCAGCAACTCGACCGACTCCCCCAGCACCTGCCGCGCACGCTGGGCGATGAAGCCGTTCGGCTCCGGGCGGAAGTCCTCGTGCAGGTTGCCGGCCGCGCCGAGGACGTACCGGACGTTCTGCAGTGCAAGGTCGCGGTCGGAGATCCAGGGCGTGACGACTGCCTCGGTCATCATGCCGACCAGCAGAATGCCCTGCCCCGTCATCGCACCGGCCAGGTTGAAGAAGCCGTCCAGCAGGTAGCCGCGGAACACGTCGCCGGTCATGTGCCGGGTCGGCGGCATCCACTTCAGCGGCGCGTTCGGGAACAGCTGCCGGGCGAGCAGCGCATGTGCCAGCTCGAGCCGGAACGAGTCCGGCAGGTCCGGGTTGATCTCGAAGGCGTGACCCAGCCCGAGCTGCCAGTCGTCGAGCCCGGCCTCCTTGGCGAAGTACTCGTTCAGCAACTGGGAGACCGTCACCGTGTGCGCGGCCTCGACCGCGTCGGCGGTGGTCAGGTAGTTGTCCTCGCCGGTGTTGATGATGATCCCGGCGCGGGCGTGGATCTGCCGGCTGAAGCGCTGGTCGACGAAGGTCCGGATCGGGTTGATGTCGCGGAACAGGATCCCGTACATGGAATCGTTCAGCATCATGTCGAGGCGCTCGAGGCCCGCCAGCGTCGCGATCTCCGGCATACACAGCCCGGACGCGTAGTTGGTCAGCCGGACGTACCGGCCGAGCTCCTTGGACGACTCGTCCAGCGCGGCCCGCATCAGCCGGAAGTTCTCCTGGGTCGCGTACGTCCCGGCGAACCCTTCGCGGGTCGCGCCCTCGGGTACGTAGTCGAGCAGCGACTGCCCGGTCGACCGGATCACCGCGATCACGTCGGCGCCCTCACGCGCCGCCGCCTGCGCCTGCGGGATGTCCTCGTAGATGTCGCCGGTGGCGACGATCAGGTAGATCCACGGGCGCTGCTTCGGATCGCCGTGCCGCTTGATCAATCGATCGCGCTCGCGCCGCCGGGCGTCGATGCGCTTCAGGCCCGCGGCCGCCACCTTGCGGGCCGCGGACCGGGCCCGGACGGCGTCGCGGCCTTCAGGCATCCGGAACGTGACCGAGCCCGACGCCGCCTTCTGCGCCAGCACCGCCAGGTCCTCGGCCTCGCCGCGGACCAGTGCGTCCCACACCGGTAGGGCAATGCCGTGCTCGAGCCCGACATCCGCACGGACGGTGTCGGCGAGCCGGTTGACCCACGGAATCCCCTCCGTGTCGGCGCCGGTCAGCCCGGCCAGCCGCAGGACCGCCCGCTCGACCGACACCGTGGTGTGCTTACGGGCGAGGTCCACGATCGGCTTGCCCGCCTTGCGCGCCAGACTGCGCGCCTTCCGGACGGTGACCGGATCGAGGTCGAGCTTCTTCACGGCGCGGGTCACTGGGTCCATCCCTCGGCTTCGTAGACGGCACGGCCGCTGACGACCGTCCGCAGGCACGTCGGTGTGTCTTCACTCAGGTCCGGCAGCACCGGTACGCCGGCGCGCGGGTCGGTCGACCACGCGGCGACCCGCTCGTCGGGTGTCTGCACGACGAGCTCGGCATCGCTCTGCCAGATCGCGTACGTCGCCGCGCTGCCGGGCGCGAGCACGCCCGCGTCGTCGATGCCGACCGCCCGCCAGCCACCGCGCGTGTGCGCCTGGAACGCCGCGCGGACCGTGATCCGCTCGGACTGCTCGTGGTGGAACGCGGCCGCGCGCACGGCCTCCCAGCCACCCAGCTCGGTCACCGGTGCGTCCGAGCCGAAGGCGAGAACCACTCCGGCGCGGGCCAGCGAGCCGAACGGGTTCATCCCCCGCCAACGATCGCCGACGCGGGCGGCGTACATCCCGTCCGGACCGCCCCACAGCGCGTCGAACATCGGCTGCACGCTGGCGACGACGCCGCACCGGGCCAGGACGGCGATCGTTGCCTCGTCCGCCATTTCGACGTGCTCGAGCCGGTGCCGCGCCGCGACCAGCGCCTGGACGCCGATCTTCTCGGCAGCGAGCTCGAAGCCGCGCGCGATGTTGTCGAGCGCCAGGTCGCCGATGCAGTGGAATCCGGCCTGTACGTTCCGCTCGGTGCACGCGATCACGTGCTCGGCGATCTGCTCGGGCGTGAGGTATGCGTGGCCACTGCTGTCCGGCCGGTCGGCGTACGGCTCGCGCAGCGCCGCGGTCCGGGATCCGAGCGCACCGTCGGCGTTCAGGTCACCGCCGAGGCCGGCCAGACCGTATGTGCCGAGGTGTTCGAAGACGCCCGGCTGACCCCAGTACAGCGTCGCGGCCAGGCCGAGTCGCTCGGCGGTCTCGCGGACGATCGGCAGCTCCCACAGCGGGCCGATGTGCGGCGCCGCCATCTCGTGGAACGCACCGATTCCCTTGGCCGCCATGGCCTTCAGCGCGACCTCGACGTTTGCGCGCCGCTGGTCGCGGCCGATCAGGTCGCTCAACGCGTCCCGTACGACGTGGTTCGCGGCGCGCTCCACCCGGCCGGACTCGTCGTACCCCTCGGCCTCTCGGGCGACCGGGATCAGCGCGGACGAGATCACGCCGGAGTGGCCGTCGATCCGGGACAGGTACACGCGGCGTCCACCCGCCGCGCGATCCAGCTCTTCGGCCGTCGGCGGCCTGTGCTCGGGCCAATCCGTCTCGTCCCACCCGGTGCCGTCGATGACCGCGTCCGCGGGCAGGTCGGCCGTGAAGGCGGCGAGGCGGTCCAGGGCGTCGGTGAGCGACGTCGTACCGGCCAGGTCGAGACCGGTCAGCGCCGCACCGGTCTGGGCGGCGTGGACATGGGCGTCGACGAAGGCCGGCGTGACGAGCTTGCCGTCCAGGTCGATCACCTCGTCGGCGCCGTCGGCGTACGGGCCGGTTCCGGTGTCGTCGCCGAGCCAGGTCACCACCCCGTCGTCGAACGCGATCGCGGTCGCGTGGGGGTCGGCGGGCGAGTAGACGGAACCGTTGGTGAGAAGTGTGCGCACGGACTAATCCTCCGCCAGCCTGCTCTCGAACAGACCACGGACACCCGGCTCGGACCGCAACAGCTCGATCGCGTAGTCCGCATGACCGGGCACGTACCCGTTGCCCACCAGCATCGTGACGTCCGCCGCGAGGCCTTCCGCGCCGAGCGCGGCGGCGGAGAACGACGTCGCCATCGAGAAGAAGATCACCGTGCCACCGGCGGCGGTCGACAACACGGCGCCGTGCTCGCAGCCCGGTACGTCGACGCACACGACCGTGATGTCCGCCGGTCCCCCGGCCTCTTCCACGGCCTGCGCGAGCGCCACCGGGTCGCGGGCGTCGGCGAGCGCGACAACGTCGGCCAGACCAGCCGCGGTCAGCCGGTCGTGCTCGGCCTGGAACGGCACGACGCCGATCGTCCGCGCCGCACCCGCGGCCCGGGCCGCGGCCAGTGACAGCGAGCCGGACTTCCCTGCGCCGCCAATAACTGACACGACAGGCTTTGTGCCTTTGTCGACATACGAGCGCACCACGCGCGCGGTCAGCGCCGGCGCGCCGCAGACGTCCATCACGGCCAGTGACAACTCGGGTTTGAGGTCGTCCGGCAGCTTCGCGACGATCGAGCGGGCGAACAGGATCGCGTGCCCCTGCGCGGGCACCTGCTCACTTTTCCCGTCCCAGTCCCGCAGCCCGTCGGTGAGCTGCAGCGGGGTCAGGGTGAGCGAGACGAGGGTCGCGACCCGGTCACCCTTGCGGACGCCGAGCGGCGACTCCGGGCCGACCTCGTCGACCACGCCGACGAGCATGCCGCCGGAGCCGGTCACCGGGTTCTGCATCTTGCCGCGGGTCTCGACGATGTCGAGGACCGCGCGGCGGATCGCCGTACCGTCGCCGCCGTGCGCTTGCGCGAGTTGACGGTACGACGCGGCGTCCAGATTCAGCCGCTCGACCGCGATGCGGACCTCGTCGGGCCAGATCTCGGGACGTGCGTCGAGTTTCTCCGCTGCCTGCGGCAACACGCCGGACGGCGCGAGTACGCGGTGCAGTCCTACCGGGCTCGATGACACGGGTCCTCCTCTGTGCGGTCGGGCAAAATACTACTCACACCGCATCGCGACCGGAATTCTTACGGCGTACTGTTGGATCTGAGGGAAGTTCTCTCGCTATCCTCATATCAGACCGCATTGCCCCCCATGTCCCCGCGGAGGACCTGTGACCGACCTGATCACCCCGGAGCTGGCGCACTCGGAGCCCGATGGCCAGCCGTACCTGTACCGGCGTACCGAGCTGGTCGAGCCGGACTGGACCCGGCTGCCCGGGTGGAAGGACGTCACGGCCGAGGAGTGGCGGTCGGTGCAGTGGCAGCGCGCGCACTGCGTGAAGAACGTGAAGCAGCTGCGCGACGTGATGGGCGACCTGCTCGAGGAGCGGTTCTACGAGGACCTCACCCGCGACCAGGCCGAGCGCGCGACGATGTCGATGCTGCTGCCGCCGCAGATGCTGAACACGATCGTTTCGAACGGCGCAGCCGATTACACGGAGGCGTTCTACGCGGACCCGGTTCGCCGCTACATGCTCCCGGTGTTCAGTGACCGCCGTTCCGACTGGCCGTCGCACCCGCACGCGACCCGGGACTCACTGCACGAGCACGAGATGTGGGCCACGGAGGGGTTGACCCACAGGTACCCGACCAAGGTCCTCGCGGAGGTCCTGCCGACCTGCCCGCAGTACTGCGGTCATTGCACGCGGATGGACCTGGTCGGGAACTCGACGCCGGTGATCGACAAGCTGAAGTTCGTCGCGAAGCCGCAGACCCGGCTCGACGACATGCTCGATTACCTGCGCCGTACACCGGGCGTCCGAGACGTCGTCGTCTCCGGTGGCGACGTCGCGAACATGCCGTGGCCGCGGCTCGAGGCGTTCCTCACCAGCCTGCTGGAGATCGAGAACATCCGCGACATCCGGCTGGCCACCAAAGCGCTGATGGGGATGCCGCAGCACTGGCTCTCGGACGACGTCCGCAGCGGTGTCGAGCGGGTCGCCGGTGTGGCCCGTGAGCGTGGCGTGATGCTGGCGATGCACACCCACGTCAACGCGGCGCAGTCCGTGACGCCGCTCGTGGCCGAGGCCTCGAAGGCGATGCTCGAAGCCGGCCTGCGCGACGTCCGCAACCAGGGCGTCCTGATGCGTGGCGTCAACGACTCCGTGCCCCAGTTGCTCGACCTGTGTTTCGCGCTGCTCGACGGCGCGAACATCACGCCGTACTACTTCTACATGTGCGACATGATCCCGTTCTCGGAGCACTGGCGGGTCTCGGTGCGTGAGGCGCAGCACCTGCAGCACGGCATCCTCGGCTACCTGCCCGGCTTCGCCACGCCGCGGATCGTCTGCGATGTGCCGTACGTCGGCAAGCGCTGGGTGCACCAACTGTCGGAGTACGACGAGGTGCGCGGCATCTCGTACTGGAAGAAGAACTACCGCACCGGCATCGAGCAGCAGGACCCCGAGGCGCTGAACCGCACCTACGAGTACTACGACCCGATCGACACCCTGCCCCGCGAGGGCCAGGAATGGTGGGCCCAGCACGCCGGCGACCACCTCGCCGAAGCCGAACAACGCGCCGCCGCCTCCCGTGCCGCCGCTGAGTCCCAGAAACTCCTCGACCTCAGCTGACCGTCTTGGGTGCCACCGATGCAGGGGTGGCACCCAGGACGCACTGATCCGAGCACCGTCAGCGGTGCGGACAAATGTCGAGGGCGTGCCCTGCGACCAAGAGCGAGCCCCGTCGTTAGACTGCCGGTGACGAGGAGGTGACGGGTGGCCGCTGTGGCTCGACCGAGGATCGAGAGCGTCAGGCCCGGCGAACTGGTCGCGTGGGCGCGCGCCGGAAGGCTCCGCATTCCTCCGTTCCAACGACCTTTTCGATGGGACCGACGCGACGTCACCCAGCTGTTCGACAGCATCATGCGCGGCTACCCGATCGGCAATCTTCTCGTCTGGCAACGCGCCGCGGACGCTGCATCGATATCCATCGGCCCCCTGACGATCGAAGCACAAGCGCAATCCGATGCCCTCTGGGTCGTCGACGGGCAGCAGCGCATCACAAGCCTGGTCGGCGCACTCACGGCAGACCCCGGCACTGTCGACCCTCGGTTTCGTATCTATTGCGACCTTCGGTCGGGTGAGTTCGTCTCGCAGTCCCGGCACCGCGAGCCGGGACCGCACCTGATGCACGTCGGACTCGCGCTCGACACTGCCGGTGCCAACGCGTGGATCCGCGAGCATCCTGAGCTCACGCAGGCGGAGATCGCCATCGCTGACCAAATGGTGGCCGCTATTCGCGACTACACGATCCCGATGTACATCGTCGTCGGTGACGACGAGCGCGCGTTGCGCACCATCTTCGATCGTATGAACACCTCCGGAAAGGCGATGAAGAACGCCGAGGTCTTCAACGCCTTGCATTCAATTTCAACCGGCCGGCAGCCGAACGATCTGCGGGCGCTCGCCGACCGGGTGAATGCGTTCGGCTTCGGTGAGTTCACGGAGCAGGTCCTGCTGCAGAGCATGCTCGCGATCCGCGATCCCAGAGTCGACCGGGACTTCCGTGCCGAGTTCGACAGCGACGACGCACGCGAGAAAGCGATGCGAGTCACCGAATCAGCACTCGGACATGTCGTGGACTTTCTCCGCGACATCGCCGACATACCTCACCTCCGCTTGTTGCCGTACGCCCTTTATGTTCCTGTCCTGGCCCGATTCGCCGCACTGTTCGGCGCACCTGACGGACGGCCGGCCGAGTTGCTCCGCCGCTGGATCTGGCGCGGCGCCGTACTCGGTGTCGCACCGCAAGGCAACACGGTGGGACTCCGACTGAGTGCCCGCGCTGTCAGTAGGGATCCAATGAGCAGCGCGGAGCGCCTCCTGAAGCTTCTGCCGCCTGCTCAGCACGAAGGGTGGCAGCCCGATCTCGGCGAAGTTCGCCTGAACACTGCTCAGGGAAAACTGAATGTGCTCGGACTGTTCTCCCGCCGACCGCGCTGGCTGGTGGGTGAACAGGCAGGGCAAGCACTCACAGCCCACGAACTGTTCGATTCTGCAGATTTCCTGCAACCGGTGATTACCTCGCGATCGACAAGCGCTCCGCGGAGCATGGCCAACCGTGTTCTCCACCCGAAAGGCCTGGACGGAGGTCTTCAGCAGGCACTCAGGACGGGCAAAGTGACACCATCCTTGCTGGAGAGCCACGTGATCGACAAAGCGGCGGTCATCCAGCTGCTCGAAGCCGACCTGCAAGGGTTTCTCGCACGGCGGACCCAGGCCTTACGCCAAGTGATCGGCGATCATGTCCAAGCGCACGCTCTCTTCGGGTTCCGCGACGGCCCTCAACTGTCCTCTCTTTTCGACGAGGATGCGAATGAGTCCGCGTAGCGTAACGGCTGGTGTCTTCCTCGCCGACCGACGAGTCGGAACGTTGGGCTACCACGACGGAAACACCTGGTTCGATTACGAAGACCTTGATCTTGGCCACCCGGTACTGGGGCAGGCATTTGAGCAGGATCCCGGCCGTCGCCGTACCGCGAGTGGCTCCGTACCGGAGTGGTTCGCGAACTTGCTGCCGGAGCCCGGCAGCGGACTGCGCCGACTGATCGGTCAAGAGATCGGCCGGGCGCATCCGCACGACTTCCAGGTCCTCGTCTTTCTCGGCCAGGATCTGCCGGGCGCTGTACGGGTGCTGCCGGACTCCGACTTGGGCGATATCCCCGAGCTGGAGGACAAGGCACCCAGTGCTGCCGGCCAGTTCATTCGGTTCTCGCTCGCCGGCGTCCAGGCGAAGTTTTCGATGCGTTGGGAACACAAAGGTCTGGTCTTGCCCGGGAGCGGTCGGGGCGGCGATTGGATCGTCAAACTGCCGGATCGTCGCTTCCCCGATGTGCCGGCGAACGAGTACGCGATGTTGACCTGGGCGAAGTCAGCCGGCATCGAAGTACCGGAGATCGCCCTCATCAGCGGAGCTGATCTGCACGGCCTGCCGCCAGGATTGATCGATGCCACGGAACTCGCCTTGGCCGTTCGGAGGTTCGACCGTACTCCGTCCGGGCGGGTTCACCAGGAGGACTTCGCCCAAGTCCGTGAGACTGCGGCGGAACTCAAGTACGAACGTGCCAGCTACAGTGGCATCGCTCGCGTCATCGCTCAACTCTGCCCCGAAGACCTCGACGAGTACGTACGACGGCTCGCGGCGATGGTTGTGATGGGAAATCTCGACGCGCATCTGAAGAACTGGACGCTCAGGTATATCGGCGGTCGTCAACCTCGGCTGTCGCCGGCCTACGATCTGGTCTCCGTTTCTGCCTACCCGGAGTACCGCAAGGACGAACTGGCATTCCGGCTGAACGGCGGAAGGATCGCACGGAATGTCACATCCAGCAGTTTCCGTGAACTATCTGAACGTGCCGATCTCGAACCCGACAGGGTGCTGTCAACGGTTGGATCTACTGTTGCGGCGATGGTCTCGCAATGGCCCAAAGTGCGCCACAGTATCGCCTTGCCCCCGATTCTCAGTGCGCACATAGAGGATCGTCTCAAAACGGTCGCGTTGGTCAAAGAATTCGGCTGAACGCGCCCAGTATCGCTACGTCGCGCGCCAGGTGGCGGTCAGCGTCACGGTTCCGCGTTTGGTGGTGTGCAGGACGGTTGCGCCGTTGCCGTACAGGTAGAGCTTCCAGCCGCTCGGCTGTTGTCCGGCCGGGTACCAGCCGGTCTTCGTCGGGTCGGTCGAGCTCTGGTAGCGGGTCTTCTTGTCGTACGAGCGGTAGGCGCTCCATCCGGCGAACGTGTAGCCGGTGCGGACGAAGGTGTTCGTCCGCAGCTTGGTGTTGCGGTCGTAGAGCACGATCGTGTTGGGCATCGATCCGGTCCCGCCACCGCCGCGGTAGTAGACGGTGAACTGGAAGGCGTCGAGCCGGTACAAGCGGCCGGCGCCGATGTTGTACCCCAGGTAGTACGTCCCGCTGCGATGCGTCAGGTGCTCGCTCTCCGACGACGAGGCGTGCTCGTACGTCCGCACCAGGTTGAACGACCAGTCGTAGACGAAGATGCGGTTGGTCGTCTGCGATCCTGACTTCGGGCTGGTGATGACGTAGACGTAGCTCTCGTCGCAGTCGATCCCCTGGCCGGTCCCCGTCATGGTCAGCGCCGGTGACTTCGCGGTCTCCAGGAACGCCGAGTCGTACACGTAGTACTGGCCCAGCGTGCTACCGACGTACCGCTTGCTGAGCTTGTCGTAGCACAACGATGTCGTGGTGTGTGCCAACGTCACGGTGCTCTCGATCGCCAGCGTGTCCGGGTTGATCACGCGGACCAGGCGGCTCTGGTTCGGTTCCTGGACCGAGCTGTCGTTGGTCCAGGCAGGGATCAGCAGCCGCTTCGTGTCCGGGTTGTACGCGATGTCGTTGCCGTGCCCCAGCAGGTTGGTCTGGTTGCCGCTCCGGATGCGGAACGTCGCGACCTTCGTCGGCGTCGACGCGTACATCTCGGTCTTCAGCAGCTGCACCGAGTCGTACGTCTTGTCACCGGACTTCGCATGTTCTGCCACTGTGGTGTACCAATACGTGCCGTCCGTGACGCCGCCGTTGGTCGCGGTGTACTTCGTACTCGTCGGCGTCGCCGTCCCGGCCAGCGTCGGTGCGGCGATCTGCGGCAACGCCGCCTCCCCGACCGCCGTACCCGCGACGGTCAGCGCCAGCGCGCCGCCGAGACAACCCACTGCTCGGATGATCCTGTTCCTCACAAGCATCCCCCTTGCTTCCGGTTCGTCTTGTCACCGTAGGCACTCTTGGGGTCACTCGTTGTTGCTTCCTCAACAACCCGTTGGTCAGCGCAGATAAGAGGTGAGTTCGGCGTACGTCTTGATGGTGGGGCCGAGCCAGGTGGGGGCGTTGTCGGCGTGCTCGAGGGTGCGGATGGCGTGCATGCCGAGGGCGGCCGCGGCGGGGAGCTCGTTGTCGTTGCCGTCGCCTACGTAGAGACAGTCGCTGGGGTCGACGCCCACCGCGGAGCAGGCGGCCAGGTAGATGGCCGCCTCCGGCTTCGCCGATCCGACCTCAGCGGAGAACGCGGTCGCGTCGAAGTACTGGGCCAGCGGGCTGCCCGGCCACTGCAACTGCGTCTCGGCGGTGATGTTGCTGACCAGCCCGATCCGCCAGCCCGCGGCCTTGAAGGCTGCCAAAGTCTCCAGGGTTGCCGCCGCTACGTTGCCGAGGAGTCGTGCCGCCAAAGCGCGTCGCAGGCTCGTTGCCTCCTGCACCTGTGCGTCGGTCGGCGAACCTCCGCAGCGCTCGGCGATCACCCGCAGAGTGCTCGGCAGGTCGCCGTACGCCCCGATGAACCGCTCGTACGACGAAGCGTCGAAGGCTGCCTGGAACGCCGCCGCGTCGACTCCGAGCGCAGCACCCATCTGTGCGTTGACCGTGTCCCGTTCGTCGTCCCCACCGGAGATCAGCGTGCTGAACAGATCGCTGAGCAAGACCTTCACAGTCGGCTTCACAGCGCGGGCGGCCGGCGCTCGTACGGCGTGGACAGCACGATCGTCGTGGTGGTGGAGACGTTCGCGCGGGCCCGGATCACCGCCAGCAGGTTCTCCAGCGCCACCGGCGAGGCGACCCGGACGACCAGGATGTAGCTGGAGTCACCGGCGACCGAGTAGCAGGACTCGATCTCGCGCACGTCGCGGAGCCGCTCGGGCGAGTCGTCGGGCTGGGAGGGATCGATCGGCCGGATCGCGATCAAGGCAGTGAGCGGCAGGCCGAGGGCCGTGTGGTCGACGGTCGCCGAGTAGCCCTGGATGATTCCGCGCTGCTCGAGCCGCTTCACCCGCTGGTGCACGGCCGAGGTGGACAGGCCGGTCGCCTTGCCCAGGTCGGTGAAACTCATCCTGCCGTCGGACGCGAGCAGGCCAACGATCTTGCGGTCCAGGTCCTCCACCCTGGAGACCCTACTGCCGAGGCCGTCCGGCATGAAAGCATCTGCCTATGCCAGGACCTGATTCCGCGACAGGGCAGCGCCTGATGCTGCTGGACACCGCGTCGTTGTACTTTCGCGCCTTCTTCGGCGTTCCCGACACGATGAAGGCGGCCGACGGCACGCCGACCAACGCGATCCGCGGGCTGCTGGACTTCATCGCCCGGCTCACCGAGAACCACAAACCGACCCACCTGGTCGCCTGCTGGGACGACAACTGGCGGCCGTCCTGGCGGGTCGCGCTGATCCCGTCGTACAAGGCCCAGCGGGTCGAGTTCGTGACGCCGAAGGGCGAGCAGGTCGAGGACGTACCGGACCGCCTCGAGGTGCAGGTGCCGTACATCCGCGCCTGCCTGGAGGCGCTCGGGATCGCCGTCGTCGGGGCGCCCGACCACGAGGCCGACGACGTGATCGGCACGCTCGCGCACCAGGCGACGATGCCGGTCGACGTCGTCACCGGCGACCGGGACCTGTTCCAGCTGATCGACGACAGCCGCGGCATCCGGGTCGTCTACACCGCCGCCCGCGGTGTCGGGCGCGCCGAGGTGTACGACGAGCGGGCGCTGCTCGCGAAGTACGACATCCCCGCCCAGCGGTACGCCGACTTCGCCACGCTCCGCGGAGACGCCTCCGACGGGCTGCCCGGTGTGAAGGGCATCGGTGAGAAGACCGCCGCATCACTCGTCACGGCGTACGGCGACCTGGACGCGATCCGCGCCGCGGCCGCCGATCCGACCACGCCGATGGCGCCCGGCGTGAAGAAGAAGATCCTTGCCGACAGCGACTACCTCGACGTCGCGCCGAAGGTGGTCGCGGTCGCGAAGGACGCCCCGGTCGGAACCTTCGACGCGCGGATTCCGGCCGAGGTCAAGGATCCGGAACGCTGGCTGGATCTCGTCGAGCTGCTCGAGCTCGGCAGCAGCGCCCAACGCGTGATGGCGGCCCTCGACCTGGGCCCCAAGGCATGAGGACGCGCGAGCTGGCGGAGCAGTTCCGCGACGAGATCGTCACCCTGCGCCGGGCGCTGCACCAGGTCCCGGAGTACGACCTCGACCTGCCGAAGACCCAGCAGCTGGTCCTCGACGCGCTCGAGGGTCTGCCGCTGGAGATCACGCTCGGCAAGGAGCTGTCGTCGGTCACCGCCGTACTGCGAGGCGGCGGCGGGCCCGGCCCCGTGGTGCTGCTGCGCGGCGACATGGACGCGCTGCCGGTCACCGAGCGCACCGACGTACCGTTCGCGTCCCAGCATCCCGGGATGATGCATGCGTGCGGTCACGACCTGCACGTCGCCGGGCTGGTCGGCGCTGCCAAGGTGCTGTCCGCGCTGCGCGACGAGTTGCCCGGCGACGTGGTGTTCATGTTCCAGCCCGGCGAGGAGACCTCCGGCGGCGCGCCGATCATGATCCGCGAGGGCGTGCTCGAAGCGGCCGGCCGGCGCGCGGACGCGGCGTACGGGCTGCACGTCGGGTCGTCGTCGCAGCCGCTCGGGATGTGGAGCAGCCGGCCCGGGTCGTTCATGGCCGCGGCGGATCAGTTGCACGTTCGCGTCATCGGCTCGGGCACGCACGGCTCCACGCCGTACCGCGGCAAGGACCCGATCCCGGTGCTGTGCGAGATCGTCACCGCGCTGCAGACCATGATCACGCGGCAGTTCGACGTGTTCGACCCGGTCGTGCTGACGGTCGGGCGGATCGCGGGCGGCACGAAGGAGAACATCATCCCGGACGACGCGTTCTTCGACGCGACCGTCCGGACGTTCTCCGAGGCGGCCCGCGCGAAGGTGCAGGAGGCGTCGGTGCAGCTCGTCACCGGGCTGGCGGCCGCACACGGGCTCGACATCGAGGCCGAGTACGAGGTCGGATATCCGGTCACGGTCAACAACCCGGCCGAGTACGAGTTCGCGCGCTCGACGATCGTGGATGTGTTCGGCGCGGACCGGTTCCGCGAACGGCCGCATCCGCGGTGCGGCGCCGAGGACATGTCGTACGTCCTCAACGAGGTGCCTGGCGTGTACCTGAACCTCAGCGCCTGCGACTCGCCCGACCCAGACGCGGCCCCCGACAACCACTCCCCCTTGGCCAACTTCGACGACTCCGTCCTCCCCGACGCGGCGGCGCTGCTGGCCGAACTCGCCGTACGGCGGATGCAGCGAGGATAGCCGCTAAGCCAGCGCGCTCTCCAGCCACCGCATGAAGGCTGGATAGTCGGCGGAGATCGACAGCTCGATCTCGGTGCCGTTCGCGTCGAGGCGCATCCGGGCGAGCTCGTCCAGCACCACCCGCTCCCGCACGAACCGAACCCCCGGCCACAACATCGCCGCCGCCAACGCCAACGAGTCGTGTTGCATGGAGCCGGGATAGTTGGCCATCCAGCGGTCCCAATGTGCACGGAGAACCTGTTCCCAGCGTTGGGCTCCAGGCAACGTCCATCGCTTGTAGAGTCCCGAGTCCCTGGTGATCTCCATCGCTGGGTTGAAGGTCACATCCGACAGCACAAATGTCGGCAGCCACGGCTCCAGGAGCGGCACCATCCGGATCGCAGCGTCGGGGTCGACCCGGAAATTGTGTTCAGCACGCGTCGGATCGCGGTAGTTGATCGCACCGCCCATCTGTGTCACCGCAAACCGCGGAAGTAACTCTGGGCGGTTCTCCTGGACAACCGACAGATTCGACAGCGGCCCCATTCCGACCCACCGCACCGGTCCGTCGGTTGCTGCACAGACGTCGCCCACCGCCGACACCACGTCCCCTGCCTGCTGAGGTATGTCGCTCGGACACAGTCCATCGACGACCCACATCCGGCTGTTACCCAGATCGGACCCGGCCACCACCCGAACATCCGGCCGACCCACCAGATCCAGCAGGTGCCGCGCGAAACGTGCACGTTCCCCGCCGTACTCGTCACACGTGATGACCAGCTTCAGCTCGGGCACCCTGCGAGCGGCAGTCACCAGCGCGACGGTGTCATCGGGATCGCCGCCGACATCGGTGTCGATGATCATCGGCGCGCGGGCTACTGCGGGCGGGCCAACCTGAGGTGGTGGTCCCCCGCGCAGCAACGGTCCCGAGACATCGCCGAGGTCGTCAAAGATCTCGCCCAGACTCGCGAGGGCCATCCACTCGTCCTCGGGGTCTCGCGTCTCCCCGTCTCCCATCTCCACCTCCTATGCTTCGCGTCGAGTTGAGAACATTCTCCACGAAGACTGCCTTGTCGTTGTCACTCCCGCATCGTTCGTACGCCACCCAGACAGCCATTCTGTCGCGCTCGGGTATGTGAGCTCGGTCCAGCGCCTTCTGCAACGAGTCTGCCTGTTGCTTGTCGGTCCGATGCACGAACGAGTTCAGGAACTCCGCGAGCTGCGGGTTAGTCGGCGCATCGACGATCCATGCACGGATCTCGGCGCGATACTGCCCGGCCCAGTCATCGAGCCAGGTCCGATAGTTGCCGCCGGCATCTCGGAGTGAGGCTGCGTCCTGCGCGAGATCAACAACCGCGCGAATGTTCATCACCTTCACCCCCTCTCGCACCCTGAGGTTCCGCAGGCGCGGCGACATCCTTCCCCGGCTCAGGCCGTCCAGCAGGTCGGGTTGGTGCCGTTGCCCGGTCTGCTCCGGACCGTGAGCGCCGAACCGGACAGCACTTGACATTGGGCCGTCGAGCAGTTCCTCGATGCTGTTGAGAGCCAACTGATGCGCAAACGTCTTCGACTCGTCGGCAGGAAGCTCGTAGAACGGACGCCCTTGACGAGACTCGCGCGCGCTCAGATGTACTTCATACCCCTTCTTGCTCCCAGGGTGTGGGTCATACGGCGACTCGCCGTGAAACGCGTACCGTCCGACGAACGTCGTGTCCGGGTAGGTTGCTGCCAGAAGCTCCTGCACGGTGCCCTTGAAGCTCGTGTCAAAAACCGTCACCCGGCTTCCGGGCTGTCCAACCGGCACGGAATGTCCCTGCAGGTACCTGGTGAGGACCTGCAGACCGCCAACGGTGTCGGCCGGATCCACCCGAGGCGCTACCCGACGAAATCCGTCCACCTGCGGGAACTCGCGACCATGGTGCCGCTCGAGGTCTTGCAGGGCGTTCTCCACCAGCGCCCGGGGTAATACCACGTTGGACACATGTCTGCGCGTGAAGTTGGGATCGAGTCTGATCATCGCGAGCGCCAGATGATGGCCGTCTCGACCGAGTGCCACGACTCGGTCCACGTGCCGGGACGCAACGTCCTCGCGAAGATCTGCGAGCATGTCGTCCGCGACCCTCACCATCATTGCCGCCGGGAACCTATACGTGACGAGGTAAGCGTCACGCAAGGTCTGGATCTGCCCGGTGTCTGCGATCCCGAGCTTCGCGGCGACACGACGCGCCATCAGCACGCTACGTCGCTGAACGAGATCCGCATCTGCCGTCATGGCTCAAGTAGCGCACAGATCGTGGAGGCGCCGCGGAAGTTATCCACAGCCAGGGCGGGGGCGACAGCTGAGCCGTCCCCGCCCCGGGTGCTGCGGTCAGCGGGCCACTGGAGTGGCGGCCGCGGATTCTTCGTCGATGTCCACGACGGCGCCGCTGAACTGGGCGTTGTAGAGGCGGGCGTAGGCACCGTCGACGGCCAGCAGCTCGTTGTGGTTGCCCTGTTCGACGATGGCGCCGTTCTCCATCACCAGGATCAGGTCCGCGTCGCGGATCGTGGACAGGCGGTGGGCGATGACGAAGCTGGTGCGGTCGGAGCGCAGGGCGGCCATGGCGCGCTGCACCATGACCTCCGTGCGGGTGTCGACCGAGCTGGTCGCCTCGTCGAGGATCAGCAACTGCGGGTCGGCCAGGAACGCGCGGGCGATGGTGAGCAGCTGCTTCTCACCGGCGCTGACGTTGCTGCCTTCCTCGTCGATGATCGTGTCGTACCCATCGGGCAGGCTGTGCACGAAGCGGTCGACGTACGTCGCCTTCGCCGCCGCGAGCATGTCCTCCTCGGTCGCGTCCAGGTTGCCGTACAGCAGGTTGTCCCGGATCGTGCCGCCGAACAGCCAGGTGTCCTGCAGCACCATGCCGATCCGCGAGCGCAGGTCGTGCCGGGTGAGCTCGGTGATGTCGACACCGTCGAGCGTGATCCGGCCGCCGTTCAGCTCGTAGAAGCGCATGATCAGGTTCACCAGCGTGGTCTTGCCGGCGCCGGTCGGTCCGACGATCGCGACCGTCTGGCCGGGTTCGGCGACCAGGCTCAGGTCGGTGATCAGCGGCTTGTCCGGGTCGTACGAGAACGACACGTGCTCGAATTCGACCCGCCCGCGCGCGTCCGTGACCTTCCGCGGCGTCTCGTTGTCCGGCACCTGCTCCTCGGCATCCAGTACTTCGAAGACGCGCTCGGCCGACGCCACGCCGGACTGCAGCAGGTTCGCCATCGAGGCCACCTGGGTCAGCGGCTGGGTGAACTGGCGCGAGTACTGGATGAACGCCTGCACATCACCCAGCGACATCGTGCCCGAGGCGACCCGCAGCCCACCGATCACCGCGATGACCACGTAGTTCACGTTCCCGATGAACATCATCAGCGGCATGATCAGACCCGAGATGAACTGCGCCCCGAACGCGGCCTTGTACAGCTCCTCGTTCTTCTCGGCGAAGCTCGCCTCGATCTCCTTCTGCCGACCGAACACCTTGACCAGCTCGTGACCGGTGAACGCCTCCTCGATCTGCCCGTTCAGCGCGCCGGTGTGCCGCCATTGCGCCACGAACCGGACCTGCGACCGTTTGGCGATCGCCGCCGTCAGCACCATCGAGATCGGGATCGTGATCAGCGCGATCAGCGCCAGCAGCGGCGAGATCACGAACATCATCGTGATCACCCCGATGACGGTCAGCAGCGAGGTGAGCAACTGGCTCAGCGTCTGCTGCAGGCTGGTCGAGATGTTGTCGATGTCGTTGGTCACCCGGCTGAGCAGCTCACCGCGCGGCGCGCCGTCGAAGTAGCTCAACGGCAGCTTGTTCAGCTTGTCCTCGACCTCGGACCGCAGATCCAGGATGGTGCGCTGGACGACGCCGTTCAGGATGTAGCCCTGTGCCCAGGACAGGAAGAACGCGCCCACGTACAGCACCAGGACCAGCAGCAGGACGTTGCGGAGGGCATCGAAGTCGATGCCGACCCCCGGGATCAGGTCGATCCCGGACAGCAGGTCCGCGAGCCGCCCGTTGCCGGCGGCACGGGTCTGCTCGATCACCTGCTCCTTGGTCAGGCCGCTCGGCAGCCGCTTGCCGATCGCACCGGCGAAGATGATGTCGGTCGCCCGGCCGAGGATCTTCGGGCCGAGCACGGACAGCCCGACGCTGAAGATCGCCAGCACGATGACCCCGGAAACCTGCAACCGGTGCGGCCGCAGGCGCTTGAGCAGGCGCTTCGCGGACGGCCCGAAGTTCAGCGACTTGTCCCCCGGGATGCCACCGGGCGGGCCGAACGCGCGCCCGGTGGTGGGTCGCTCGGTCGCCTTGACCGTCTTCGCCGCGGTGGCCGTCGTGGCCGTGGCTGCCGTGGTGGTTTCCGCGGCTGTTTGCCCGTTCGGTGACGACTGCTGTTCGTCGCTCACGCCGCCTCCTCCGCGGAACGCTGGGACTCGACGATCTCGACGTACGTCGGACATGTGTCGAGCAACTCTTGATGGGTGCCCTTGCCGACGATCGCGCCGTCGTCGATCACCACGATCTGGTCGGCGTCGATGATGGTCGACACGCGTTGCGCGACCACGACCACGCAGGCCTCCCGGGTGACCGGTCGGAGCGCGGCGCGCAGCCGGGCGTCCGTCGACAGGTCGAGCGCGGAGAACGAGTCGTCGAACAGGTAGATCCCGGGCTTGCGGACCAAAGCCCGCGCGATGGCGAGCCGCTGCCGCTGGCCGCCGGACACGTTCGTACCGCCCTGCGCGATCGGAGCGTTCAGCCCCTCGGGCATCGCCTCGACGAAGTCCTTGCCCTGGGCAATCTCAAGTGCCTCCCAGAGCTCGTCGTCGGTCGCGTCCGGGTTGCCGTACCGCAGGTTGCTCGCGACCGTCCCCGAGAACAGGTACGGCCGCTGCGGCACGAGGCCGATTCGCTCCCACAGCGCCTCGGGCTCGATGTCCCGGACGTCGATACCGTCGACGAGCACCCGTCCGCCGGTGGCGTCGAACAACCGCGGCACCAGCGAGATCAACGTCGTCTTGCCGGCGCCGGTACTGCCGATGATCGCGGTCGTCTGCCCCGGGGACGCGACGAAGCTGATGTCCCGCAGCACCGGCTCGGCGGCGCCCGGGTACTGGAACGTGGCGTGCTCGAAGCTCAGTTGCCCGCGACCGGTGAAGCTGGTGATCGGCGTGACCGGCGGCCGGACGGATGTCTCGGTGCCCAGCACCTCGGAGATCCGGTCCGCGCAGACCGAGGCGCGCGGCACCATGATCATCACGAACACGCCCATCATCACCGAGAACAGGATCTGGATCAGGTAACTCAGGAACGCGGTCAGCGCGCCGACCTCCATCGTCCCGTTCTCGACCCGGGACGCGCCGAACCACAGCACGGCGATGCTGGACAGGTTCAGGATCAGCATCACGGTCGGGAACACCAGCGCCATCAGGCGGCCGGCCCGGATCGCGGTGTCGGTGAGGTTCTGGTTCGCCTCGCCGAAGCGCTCGACCTCGTGCGGCTCGCGGACGAACGCGCGGACCACCCGGATGCCGGTGATCTGCTCGCGCAGCACCCGGTTCACCCCGTCGATGTTCTTCTGCATCTTCCGGAACTGCGGAACCATCCGGCTCGCGATGAAACCGACCGTGACCGCGAGCAGCGGTACGGCGACCGCCACCAGCCAGGACAGCCCGACGTCCTCGCGGACCGCCATGATCACACCGCCGACCATCGTGATCGGTGCCGCGACCAGCATCGTGCAGGTGGTGACGACCAGCATCTGGATCTGCTGGACGTCGTTCGTACTGCGGGAGATCAGCGTCGGCGCACCGAACTGGTTCACCTCGCGCGCGGAGAACTCCCCGACCCGGTGGAACACGGCGGCGCGGACGTCACGACCGAACAGTGCGGCCGTCTTCGCCCCGAAGTACACGGCGGTGATGGTGCAGATGATCTGCACCAGACTGACGCCGAGCATCCAGCCGCCGGTCCGCATGATGTAGCCGGTGTCGCCCTTGGCCACACCGTTGTCGATGATGTCGGCGTTCAGACTGGGTAGGTAGAGGGAGGCGATCGTCCCGATCAGTTGCAGGACGACCACCAGGGACAGGTTTCCTGCGTACGGACGCAAATGCGTACGCAAGACGCGAAGTAGCATCAATCTTCCCCAGAGTCGTGACGGCGGGCACCGTCGAGCGCGAACTCGGCAGTACCCTCGGCGGCCGGCGGCTGACCGGTCTCGTGCTTGAGGAGTCCG
The DNA here is from genome assembly GCF_040649595.1 of Kribbella sp. NPDC048915. Classification (NCBI taxonomy): domain Bacteria; kingdom Bacillati; phylum Actinomycetota; class Actinomycetes; order Propionibacteriales; family Kribbellaceae; genus Kribbella; species Kribbella sp. NPDC048915. The sequence goes on from NZ_JBEZFT010000090.1 coordinate 21,325, forward strand.
TCGAAGGCGAAGTCGACGATCTCCTCGGCGGTCAGCACCCGGCCGCCGGAAATCATTGGGTGGGTGGCCGAGAAGGTCAGCAGACCGATTCGGTGCACCACTTCTTCGGGCGGGAAGCGCAGTTGGTCCGCGTCGGGCCGCAGCAGCTCCGCGAACGCGGCGTTCGCCTCGTCGGCCTGCTGCTTGCGGCGGACCTGGTCGGCTTCGGCTTGTTTGAAGTTCGGCGGCTGGCGCAGGCGAAGGGCGAGCATCAGCCGGAAGACGCTGCGCAGGCGCTTCTGGCCGACCTCGACCGCGGCGACCGTCCGCTCCCGCAGCGGCAGCGACCGGTCGACGCCGTGCAGCGCCTTGATCAGCTCGGCGTTGTCGAGCGCGGCGGCCATCACCGCGTCGAGCAGCGCGTCCTTGCTGCCGAACGCCCGGAAAATCGTGCCCTCGGCGATCCCGGCCGCCTCGGCGATCTGCTTGGTGCTCACGTCCGTGCCGTACTCCTCGATCAACGGCAGCGTCGCGGCGACGATCGCAGCGCGTCGTTCCTCGGGTGGCAGCGGGGTGGCTCGTGGACTCACGCGCTCCACGGTAACTGAGTGAGTACTCACTCACAACCGGATTTACGGTTCTGGCGCAGTCCGGTTCGCGACCAGGGCAGATACGCCGTCGAGCAGCCGCTCCAGACCGTATTCGAAGGCATGTTCGGAATCGTACGGGGCGTCGAACTCATTCCCCACCGCCGACCCGACCCGCGCCGAGAGCGGGAACTTCTCCAGATCGCCGATCTGATCGAGATGCGGCACGTGCGCCAGCCACCATTCCTTGTCCGTCATCCCAGACCGCTGGATCACCTGCCGCGCCTCCACCGCCGTCCGGACGGCGCCGTGCACATATCCGTTGACGAGCGCGACGGTCGCGTCCATCTCGACGTCCGTGAGCCCGATCCCCTCGACCGCACTCAGCTCCCACTCGTACTTCGCCATCACGTTCGGTCCGAGCGGCGGCCGGCTGGTCGCGACCTGGAGCAACCACGGGTGCCGCAGGTAGAGCTGCCGATTCTCACGGGCGACCTCGTCGAGCGCGGCCCGCCAGTCCCCCGGTACGGCGCGGCGCGGCAGCTCGCCGTACACGGTGTCGAGCATCAGGTCGAGCAGCTCGCCCTTGCCGGGGACATATCTGTACAGCGTCATCGCGCCGACACCGAGCTCGTCGGCGACCCGGCGCACCGACATCGCCCCCAGCCCCTCGGCGTCCGCGATCCGCAACGCGGCGGCGACAATGCCGTCGACGGTCAGCGCGGGCTTCGGTCCGCGGGTCGGCTGCGGGCGACTCCGCCAGAGGAGTTCAAGACTCTTCGCCGGGTCGCCGCTGCCGCTGTACTCCGTCGTCATGTGCGCGATTCTTCCTCAGCCGCTATTCTTCGTACAGTGTACGCAATTGACCTGAAGTTCTGTTGAGGTCTTAGCGTCGGGTCGTGGCGAAGACGTACGCCGGGTTTTGTCGGTGGCGTGCGGAATCATCGACGTCCCCAGCCGAACGAGCAGCCGGAGCACAGCCGTGAGTATGGAAATGACCGCGTGGAACTCGCTGTACCACGCGATGCACGCGCAGGACGAGAAGCGGCCCTTCTCGCGCGAAACCCTGCGCCGGATCCTCGCGTTCGCGCGACCGCACCGGCGATACCTGATCGCCTTCCTCGTGCTGAGCGTCGGCGCAGCGGTGCTCGCGGTCGCCACGCCGGTGCTGGCCGGCCGCGTGGTCGATGCGATCGTCGGCGGCAAGGCGCTCGGCGTCGTCGTGCAGCTGTCCCTGCTGATCGCGGCCATCGCGGTGGCGGAGGCCGGGATCAGCATGCTGACGCGCTGGCTGTCCGCGAGTATCGGCGAGGGGCTGATCCTCGACCTGCGGACGGCCGTGTTCGACCACATCCAGCGGATGCCGATTGCCTTCTTCACGCGGACCCGGACCGGCGCGCTGGTGTCCCGGCTGAACAACGACGTGATCGGGGCGCAGCGTGCGTTCAGCGACACGCTGTCCGGAGTGGTCAGCAACCTGGTGATGCTGGTCCTCACGCTCGTGGTGATGTTGCGCGTGTCGTGGCAGATCACGCTGCTCGCGCTGATCATCCTGCCGGTGTTCGTCATCCCGGCGCGCCGGATCGGTACCCGGTTGGCCGCCTTGCAGCGGGAGGCCGCGGACTACAACGCGACGATGAGCACGCAGATGACCGAGCGGTTCTCGGCGCCCGGCGCGACGTTGGTGAAGCTGTTCGGCCGGCCGACCCGCGAGTCGCACGAGTTCGCGGTGCGGGCGCGGCGGGTGCGCGACATCGGCGTCCGGACCGCGATGGTGCAGTGGGTCTTCGTCACCTCGCTGACGCTCGTTTCCGCGCTCGCGCTCGCGGTCGTCTACGGGCTGGGCGGGTTCTACGCGTTGCGCGGCCAGCTCGATCCGGGCGCGGTCGTCGCGATGGCGCTGCTGCTGACCCGGCTGTACTCGCCGCTCACGGCGCTCGCGAGCGCGCGGCTCGAGGTGATGACCGCGCTGGTGAGCTTCGAGCGGGTCTTCGAGGTGCTCGACCTGGAGCCGCTGATCAAGGACAAGCCCGACGCCGGCCGGGTGCCCGAGGGACCGGTCACGGTCGAGCTCGACCACGTCCGCTTCGCGTACCCGTCGGCGGACAAGGTGTCACTCGCGTCGCTCGAAGAGGTCGCGAAGCTCGACACGCGTGGCGGTGTCGAGGTACTGCACGACGTCTCGTTCCGCGCCGAGGCCGGCCAGATGGTCGCGCTGGTGGGATCCTCCGGCGCCGGCAAGTCAACCATCGCGCAGCTGATTCCCCGGCTGTACGACGTGGACGCCGGCGCGGTCAAGCTCGCGGGCGTCGACGTCCGCGACGTGACCGCGGAATCGTTGCGCGAAACGCTCGGCATGGTGACGCAGGACGGCCACCTGTTCCACGACACCATCCGGGAGAACTTGCTGCTCGCGCGCCCCGAGGCAACGGACGACGACCTGTGGGACGCGATCGAGCGGAGCCGCCTCGGTGAGCTGATCCGGTCGCTGCCCGATCAGCTGGACACGGTCGTCGGTGAGCGCGGGTACCGGCTGTCAGGTGGCGAGCGGCAGCGGCTGACGATCGCCCGGCTACTTCTCGCTCAGCCGCGAGTGGTCATCCTGGACGAGGCAACCGCTGCACTCGATTCCACCAACGAGGCCGCCGTCCAGGCCGCCTTGACCGAAGCGCTGGCCGGCCGTACGGCGGTGGTCATCGCGCACCGCCTGTCGACCATCCGCGCCGCCGACCAGATCTTGGTGATCGAGGCGGGGCGTGTCGTCGAGCGCGGCACTCATACCGAGCTGCTGGCCGCGGGCGGACGGTACGAGGAGCTGTACCGCACCCAGTTCGAGCAGCCCGGGGCCGAAGGAGCCGAAGTCGTGCCGGTCTGAGGCGTGCCACCTGGTGTCGTGCATGTTGTTGTCGCGGTTGTCGCGGTTGTCGCGGTTGTCGTGGTTGTCGTGGTCATGGTCGCCGTTGTCGAGTAGGAGGTCTGCGGTTGTTGGGGACGGGGCAGGAGCTGGCTGGGTGTGCGGTGGTGTTCCGGCCGGCGGATCCGCCGCGGGCGAGCCGGGTGGCGTTCTGGGACCCGGACGGCGGCCCGCTCCCCCTCGGGGTCGGTGATCAGGTCGAGCTCGCGCTCGCACCGGTCGCCGGTTCGGTCGGTACCGTGCGCGCGGTCGAGCTGCCTGTCGCGGACGCCGTACCGCATCTCGGGCGGATGCGGCGGGCACCGGGAACGCATCCGTCGGCGGCGTTCTGGGGTGGCGCGGCCCTGGTCGCGCTCCAGTTGGTTGCTCGCGGCAAGCTCCTGCCAGGCGTCACGCCGGACGGCCACGATGCGTGGCGGGTGGGTCCGCTGGACAGCGAGGACGTCAACCGCGTGCTGGCGCTCGCCGAGGCGATGCCGGCCACGGCCCGGGCGCTCCCAGTCACCGGCGCGCCCGACGTACGGCTGCCGGTAGCCGAGGACCTGGTCCGGGTGTTCCTCGATGCCGTCGCCGACGGCATGCCGCGCTCTCCCGCCGCCGCGAAGGCCCATCGCACCGACCTGTTCACGACGGTCGCACCGCAGCGCGCCGAGCGGCTGCGGACGTGGGCCGACGAAGTCTCCGTCGGCCTCGACACCGGCGTCCGCATCTCGCTCCGCATCGAGATGACCGACGCTCTCGCCTTCACGGCCGTCGTCCAGTTGCACAGTTTGAAGGATCCGACCCTGGTTCGCGACGCGGATGAGATCTGGTCCACCGACATCCCCGGCTTCGGTCCGCGGGCCCGCATCGACGCCACGCTCGCGATCCGTCGTGCGGCGCGCGTCTGGCTGCCACTCGGCCGCCTCCTCGACTCCACCGTACCCGATCGACTGGAGCTTGCCGACGAAGAGGTGGCCGACCTGCTCGCCGGCTCGGGCCAGCGGCTCGCCGCAGCCGGCGTGGACCTGCACTGGCCGCGCAGTCTCCGGCGTGGTCTGACCGCGCGAGCCGCCATCACGTCGGCTGACGGACCACCGAGCGACTTGCCCGGCTTCTTCGGCGGCAGCACCACGCTCGATTTCAGCTGGCAGGTGGCGATCGGCGACGATCCGCTGACCGACGCCGAGCTCGACCAACTCGCGGAAGCGACCCGTCCGGTCGTCCGGCTCCGCGACCAGTGGATGCTCATCGATCCCGAGCTGGCCCGGAAGGCGCGTGAGCGGATCCTCAAACCGGTCACCGCGATCGATGCACTCGGTGCCGCGCTCACCGGCACCACCGAGGTCGACGGCCGCCAGATCGCGGTGACCGCCACGCGTTGGCTCGACGACCTGCGCGCCCGCATCGCCGACCCCGAGCGCGCCGACGAGCCGATCGAGGCGCCGTCCGGTCTGCAGGCGACGCTGCGCGACTACCAGCTGCGCGGCCTGCGGTGGCTCGCCCGGATGACCTCGCTCGGACTCGGTGGCTGCCTCGCCGACGACATGGGTCTCGGCAAGACGATCACGCTGATCGCCCTGCACCTGCACCGTCAGCAGTCCGCCGACACCTCCGGTCCGACCCTCGTCGTGTGTCCGGCGTCCCTGCTCGGCAACTGGGAGCGCGAGGTGCAACGCTTCGCCCCCGGCACTGCGGTACATCGCTTCCACGGCACCTCGCGTTCGCTCGACGAGGCGCAGGACGGCTTCGTCCTGACGACGTACGGCACGCTGCGGCGCGACGCCGTACGACTCGGCGCTCATCCGTGGGCGCTCGTGGTTGCCGACGAGGCGCAGCACGTGAAGAACCCATCGTCCGGTACGGCGAAAGCGCTGCGGACCGTGCCGGCCAGGGCTCGTGTCGCGCTGACCGGCACCCCCGTCGAGAACAACCTGTCCGAGTTGTGGGCGATTCTCGACTGGACGACGCCGGGGTTGCTCGGCCGGCTCGGCACGTTCCGCAGTCAATGGGCGACGCCGATCGAGGCGGACAAGGACGAGGAGGTCGCGGCCCGGCTGGCGAAACTCGTCAAGCCGTTCCTGCTCCGCCGGCGCAAGTCGGATCCGGGCATCGCGCCCGAGCTGCCACCGAAGACCGAGACCGACCAGCCGGTGTCGCTCACGCGTGAGCAGGTCGTGTTGTACGAGGCGACGGTCCGCGAGCTGATGGCCGAAGTCCAGGCCAGCGACCGGATGGCGCGCCGCGGCCTGATCGTGAAGCTGCTGACCGCGTTGAAGCAGATCTGCAATCACCCGGCGCAGTACCTGAAGGAGCCCGACGACGCCCGGCTGACCGGTCGCTCCGGGAAGCTCGAGCTCCTCGACGAGTTGCTCGAGACAATCGTCGCGGAGGACGGCGCGGTCCTGGTGTTCACGCAGTACGTCGCGATGGCGCGACTGCTCGAGCGCCACCTCACCGAGCGCGGCATCCCGTCCCAGCTGCTGCACGGCGGTACGCCGGTTCCGCAGCGGGAGCAGATGGTCGATCGGTTCCAGGCCGGCGAGGTGCGAGTGTTCCTGCTCTCGCTGAAGGCGGCCGGGACCGGACTCAACCTCACGCGCGCCGACCACGTCGTGCACTACGACCGCTGGTGGAACCCTGCCGTCGAGGACCAGGCCACCGATCGCGCCTACCGGATCGGTCAGACGCGACCGGTGCAGGTCCACCGATTGATTGCCGAAGGCACCATCGAGGACCGGATCGCCGCCATGCTCGCGACCAAGCGCGAGCTGGCCGAGGCGGTCCTGTCCGGCGGCGAGGCGGCACTGACCGAGCTCTCCGACGCCGAGCTGGCCGACCTCGTCGAGCTGCGCGGAGGTCTGCGATGAGTGAGGCACGCGGGTTCCCGCCGTTCGCGGCCCAGCGCCGCAGCACGCGCGGCAGATCCTGGTGGGCGCAGGCGTGGGTCCAGGCGATGGAGGACACCTCGCTCGACGCAGGTCAGCTGCAGCGCGGCCGACGGTTCGCGAACTCGGGACAGGTCGGCACGATCACGGTCAGCCCCGGGCGGATCGCGGCCTCGGTGCACGCGCCCGAGGACACGTACGAGTCCGTGGTGCACGTCGACGTACTCACCGAGGACGAGTGGCGCCGGTTCCGTGAACAGGTCGCGGCTCGGGCGGGGCACATCGCGGCATTGCTCGACGGGGAGATGCCACACTCTCTGGTCGACGCGGCGGCCGACGCCGGTGTCACATTGCTGCCCGGTATCGGCGATCTCGATCCGAGCTGTACCTGCGACGCGTGGGAGCTGCCTTGCCAGCACGCGGCGGCGCTGTGCTATCAGGTCGCGTGGTTGCTGGACGCCGATCCGTTCGTGCTGTTGCTGCTGCGCGGGCGCACTCGTGAGCTCCTGCTGGATGAACTGCAGGTGTCGTCTGCGGGTGCTGTGGGTTCCGAGGGCGCCGATGCTGAGGCTGGTTTGGTCGGAGTTGCGGTCGGCGACGTACTCGCAGGATCTGTCCGCGACCTCCCCGAACCGCCCGGCCTGCCGGCGAAGGTCAGCCTCGACGAGCTGCCGGTCGCGGGCATCGAGCCGCCCGACGGTCTCGGCCTTGAGGTCCTGCAACTGCTCGCGCTGGACGCCGCTCGCCGGGCCCGCGCACTCCTCAACGCCCTGCTCCACGGCGCTCCCGAGCCGCAGGTGCTGGACGAGTGGCAGGACTCTGTTCGGTTGGCGACCGACTACTCATCACTGGTCCCGGCGCTGACCGAGTCCACGGGTCGCGACCTCTCCCCCGGCATCCAGGCCTGGCAGTACGGCGGAGCAGCCGGCCTCGACGTACTCGAACACACCTGGACACCCGACCCGGCCGACCTGAATCGAGCCCGCGCCGAAGTCCTTGCCGCAGACGACGCGCTGCACGTCACCACGTCCGGCAACCACCTGACCATCGGCGGCGACCTGCAACTGAGGCTCGACCGTCAAGGCCGCTGGCACCCCTACCGCCGAACCGGCAACACCTGGCACCCGACCGGGCCGCCATCAGCGGACCCTCTGACCACCCAGCTGTTCTGAGGGATAAATCGGGTGCGGGGTTCTTGGTGTGTGGGTACGGTGAACGGGATTTCGGAGCAGGAGGTGAGTTGATGACCGCGTTGGTTCGCGCTGCCGCACGTTCGGCCGCGCCCTCGGTCATCCTCACCTTCTAGTGTCCTTTCGCAGGACACTGGTTCTCCGAAAGGGACCTCTGTTGTCCATCACCTGGAACACCCGTGTCGAGACGTCGTCCGACGTCGCACCGCTCCGGACGATCACCCGCGAAGCCTTCGGGCGCGAGTACGAGGTCGAGTTCCTCGATGCCCTGCGCGCTGATCCGGTGGCGTGGATCCCCGGGTTGTCGTTCGTCGCGACCACGCCGAACGACGAGCCGATCGCGTACGCCCTCCTCACCCGCTGCCACGTCGACGCCGTACCGGTCCTCTCGCTCGGCCCGGTCGCGGTCCTCCCGCCGTACCAGAACCAAGGCGCCGGCAGTGCGGCCGTCCGCGCCGCTCTCACCGTCGCCCGAACCCGCGAGGAACCAGTCGCCGTCGTCCTCGGCCACGCCGACTACTACCCCCGCTTCGGCTTCCGCCAGGCGACCACGTTCAACATCCACCATCCGCAGTACGACGGCCCCAACCTGATGGCTCTCCCCCTCACCCACCACCCCGTCCCCGCCGGCACCCTCACCTACCCCGTCACCGGCTGATCCCCGCACGCCCGCCTTACCTCGCCGAGTCGTGAAATTCGGCGCCGTTGTTCGACCGAAATCCACGACTCGACGACCCCCACACGAACCATTCGCCACGACTCGACGACCCCCGCCGTCCCCCAGACGCGAACCCGCGCGCCGTACCCCCGCGCCATACCCCAGGCGAGAACCCGCGCGCCGTACCCCGAGCGCCGTGTCCCGAGCGCCGCACCCGGTGCGCCATATCCCGAGCGCCGTACCCCGAGCGCCGTACCCCGAGCGCCGTACCCCGAGCGCCGTACCCCGAGCGCCGTACCCCGAGCGCCGTACCCCGAGCGCCGTACCCCGTGCGACGGGTAGGCGGGGCGACTGCGGGCCGCGGGGATCCGAGAGGTTATCCGGCTCTTGTGACTGATCCGTGGGCGGGTCGGAGTGACCGAGTCGGCGCCCGCGCTGGAGGCCGCGCCCGACCCGGGACGTCGCACACTCACCCGGGGCCCTTCACACCCGTCCGGGACGGTGCACCCGATCCCGGGACCGTGCACCCCATCCCGGGACCTTGAACAAGCAATAACCACTCCACACCCACCACAACCTGTTCAAGCCAACATCTTTCGGCCCGCACGACGACCGACGCAACCGACCTCATACGAACGGATATCCGGCTCTTGTGACCGATCCGTGAGTGGGTCTGGGTGACCGAGTCAGCGCCCGGACTGGACGACCGCGCGCGTCCCCGCATGCCCGCGTCCCCGCACGCCCGCGTCCCCGCACGCCCGCGTCCCCGCACGGTGGGTTCACCCACGGTGTTGTGGGTTCCTGACCCGTGTGAAGGGTACG